>CAZZEY010000275.1:0-2401 GCA_964653445.1 uncultured Syntrophaceticus sp.
AATGAGGTTCTGAAAGAAGGGAAATACCTGACCTATGATTTAGGAGGAAGTGCTAGGGCATCAGAAATGGCAAAGGCGATTGCAGAAAAGCTCTAAGATACAGCAGTTTAGACAAAATAACTGACAAATTGCATCTGTTCACTGATTACCTCGTGTGTAGTGAACAGATTTATTTTTTTTGCGGTACACTGAATCCAACCACTAACTACTAACTACCAACCACTAACCACTAACCACCAAATCACCAACCACTACCTGATCTCCAGGGATTTATTGAGCAGCACTGAATGCTCTAAAGTGAAATCAACTGTGATATCAACTTTAACATAAGGAAAAATATCTTTCCAGCGATTTTCCATCATTTTCCAAACACCGGGATGGGTGCGGTGGATTTTATTTCCGAAACCAAAGACATCTGATCCCAGTTCCTGTGCCTTGATAATCGCTTTTAGGCAGCGGTGTTCCACCTCCCGGTTGATCAGATTTTCAATTTTTTTGATATCACGCCTATTTGTAATATCAATGGTTTCCGGTGCTGCTGCAATCAGTTCTCCTGTTCCCTTGATTTCCACCTGAAAGGTGATTTCATCCTTTTCGATCAATGGTTTGACTTTTGTATTCACATCACGGAAAAGATATGATGTGTTTTTCTCCGTGGAGTCAAAGGCCACAGGGATAATTCCCCCGTGTGCTTCTCCAATGATAAACAACATCCCCTGGGTTTCTAGCTCATTTAACCGCCCTACCAGATTTTCACCCCGAAAGACAGCTAGTCCGTTCACAGTTGGAACTTTCTGCTGGGGCTGTTCACCTTCACTGTTATCTTTTCCTTCAGCTGCCTGGGGTGTATGTCTGACTGCAGAGCCTTTTTCCGGTGGGGTAAAGGTTCTTAGGAATGGCAAAGAAGGATCTCTGCCAGGGGTTAAAAGATCGTACATTACTTGAATGACATCAGTTGCTTTGCTTTTAGAAGAAAATTTTATGTTTTGATTCAGTAATTTAAAGATCTCTGTGGAAAGCTGAGGTTCGAATTCAGATTGGGCCTGGAGAAAATCCCGTGCCATACCTTCACAGACCACAATCATAGCCCTTTCAGGTATGTCCCGGTTGCGGGTGCAAAAATCGATCACCCAACCGATCTCTTGAGCAGCAGACTCTCCGATCACAAAGAGCACAGTATGCCCTAAGAAAAGCTGCCTTGAGGAGCGCTGTCCCCAGTTGCGCACCGCATCCATGATAGTGTCTCCAGTGATGGAGATTACCTGCCCAGCTGTTGTTGGCTGTTGGCCAGTATCTCCTCCCATCACCCCTCCACCGCTGCTGGCACCTGGGGATGGTTTAAGTGTCAGTACAGAAAGCAGGATTTTAGTCTCCCCTCCGGTTTCGATCAGATCAAAACCCATGCCGGAATTGATGGTGATAGTATCCATTTCTCTTCTGTTCCAGCAGCCGGAGTTGAAAAGAAGCATAATAACCAGCAAAAAGATAATTATTTTGCGAACCCGCATCATCATTTAGCTCTTGCCCCTTTCTTAAAAATAACAGCGATCATTAGCACCAGTGCAGGGATCAATAGTTCTACTGTACATCCATAGTAGGGGAAAATATTAACAAGTAAATTTGTCAAACTCAATAGCTCGCCATAGAATACCCTGCTGATTATTACAGTAGTTGCCAAGATCGGTAAAAGGGTTACCCGATAGTTTCTAAGACCCAGGGTGGTGGCAGTGGCAATGGCAGCTGTGTGATAGAATACTGCCATTTTAACGATTCCTCCAAGCACCCACATAACCACAATCAGGATTTGAATGCGTTCCAAAAACTGGGCAACCGAGATGTAGCGGGCCAGGTCATAAGCGGGGAAAACCATATAAACAGGAATCATATCGCCGAATACCCCGATCAATGCAACTAAAATTATTCCCCCGACAGCAGTTGTTGCCAGCAGATAGTACACTGCGGTTTTATATACCTCCTGTTTTTTGTTGAGGTAGGGGAACAGCATGAGCAGTAGAAATATTTCTCCCCGGAAGGGGGTAACAAGGGCGCTGCCTTTGATAACAGGCATAATCCCGTTTTCCAAAATTGGCCTGAAGTTATCAAGATTGATCTCCCCAGCCACTAAGAGGATGATCAGTAGATAGGACAGCACCCAAACCGGAAATGCCAGTTCATTTTGCCGGGCGATTACCTCAATACCCAGGTAGACACCGTAGATGGATGCCAGTGCAATGAAGACTTCCAAAACCGCAAGGGGTGTTTCCCTCAAAAAGGCCACATGAATAAAGGTAGAGATTTGATTGATGATGACAGAGGTGTAATGAATGAAAACCGCGGCATAAATTGCAGCCAGTATTTTCCCGGGGATTTTCCCTAATATCTGGGGCAGGTATTCGGTAAA
>CAZZEY010000276.1:0-2396 GCA_964653445.1 uncultured Syntrophaceticus sp.
ATTCAAATTCCTCAAAGCAAGAGTTTTTCCCCTATAGCTTGAGTTACTTCACCTGTGGCGGATGTATGGAAGAAAGTTCAACCAGAATCACATCTACACCTATTTTCACAATTTTCTCCCAGGGAATGATCACTTCCTCATGCTTAGCAAAAAAATTGAATGCCCGGTTATTTCCGGGTAAAATAATTGAATTGACCCGGCCGGTTTCCACATCGATATCGATATCCCTGATCATCCCCAAACGCTTACCATCTATAACATTAATCACATCATGGAGCCGCAGTTCAGATATTTTTATCACTGTGCCACCTCCCTCAAAATAAATATATGAGAGAGATAACCATTTCGTGCCCGTTTGTTATTTTATTCCCTTAAGCTTTGCCAGATAGCCGTCATCCCTGTTTAACCATTCCAATAACTTAAACTTCAAATTTACTCTGTTATCAACACTCGCATCTGCCAGGGCTTCCTCCTGCTGTGCCAGCACCTCTTTAACAACAACAGTATCCTTATAATCCACGGCTGTTCCAGAAATATCGACAAAACAAAGGGGTGGAAAAAGCACACACCACCAATTGGCACCTTGACCCTCCCCAAGTACAACCCTCACTGCCTCATATTCACCTTGCGGCAGTACCAGTTTACCATAGGCCCGGGGAGGAAAATCAAACCTACCGATCTCTACCTCTACTGGATAGGAGAAGCCGGCATCAACGGCAACTTCCTCAGCAGCCGCAGCAAGCTGTGTACGGTTCTTTATAACAATCTCTCTGGCTTCCTGATAGTTTTTTACCCCTGTTAACTGCTCTTTCAATAACTCAACAATCCGATCCCGTACTCTGTATTTTACTGTCTGGTCCTGCTCGCTGTCACTGTTAGCAATAACATGGAGCCGAATCAAGTTATCTGTTGTATAGGCTTTTTTTGTCTGCCCTGTTAATCCAAGGAATACAAGCACTACTAGAGACGAGAGCAGGAGCAGAACTCCAATTTTTTGCCGTATCATCTGATATCACCCCTAGATGTGTTTTCGCATATGGTTTAAAGCAGCCTTCTCCAACCGTGAAACCTGGGCCTGGGAAATCCCAATTTCCTCTGCCACTTCCATCTGGGTTTTTCCTTCAAAAAACCGCATAGTAAGAATTCTTTTTTCACGGTTATTCAATTTGCCCAGAGCTTCACGAATTGAAATTGATTCCAGCCAGTTCACATCATGGTTTTTATCATCACCGATCTGGTCCATCACATAGATAGGGTCACCCCCATCATGATAAATAGGCTCAAATAAGCTGACCGGCTCCTGAATGGCATCCATGGCGAAAATTACTTCTTCTCTGGGTAAATTGAGTTCTTTGGCGATCTCATTTATTTTTGGTTCCCGGGAGTGTTTGTTAATCAAAGCTTCCCTCACCTGTATTGCTTTATAGGCTATATCCCGCAAAGATCTGCTTACCCTGATAGGGTTGTTATCCCGCAGATAACGCCGAATTTCCCCTATGATCATCGGCACTGCATAGGTAGAAAACTTCACATTCTGTCCCAAATCAAAATTGTCAATCGCCTTAATAAGACCAATACAACCGACCTGGAAAAGGTCATCTACATATTCCCCGCGATTGGTAAATCTCTGAATCACACTGAGTACCAGGCGCAGGTTCCCTTTGATTAGCTTTTCCCGAGCTGTTTTATCACCAGCTTGGATACTCAAGAATAGTTCATTCATTTCTGCACTGGTAAGAACCGGTAGCTTAGCCGTGTTTACTCCACATATCTCGACTTTGTTTACCATCCGCCTGCTTCCTCCCCAGCGATTCTTTGGTCGTTTTTCATTATTGCCGGGGATGTCTCAAATTATACCGTTCAGGTTGATAAGCCCCTTAATAAAAAAATAATGGGAACCCAAAAGGTTCCCAAATAACAACATGTTAAGTTTTTTGCAAGGGGGATCACCAGCAGAATTTATTCCATACAGCAGATCTCTTTACGCAGCCTTTTAATAATACGCTTCTCTAACCGAGAAATATAAGACTGCGAAATCCCCAGTAAATCGGCCACCTCTTTTTGAGTTTTTTCACTGGCACCCTGCAGACCAAACCGCAGTTCCATGATTTTGCGCTCCCTAGGAGCCAGCCTGTTTACAGCAGTATGCAGCAGTTTTCGATCAACCTCCTCCTCCAAATGCCTGTAGATAACATCACTATCTGTTCCCAGGACATCTGACAGAAGGAGTTCATTCCCATCCCAGTCAATATTCAGGGGTTCGTCGAAAGATACTTCAGCTCTGTTCTTATTGTTCCTGCGCAAATGCATTAAAATTTCATTTTCGATACATCTGGAAGCATATGTGGCCAGTTTAATTTTACGCTGAGGTTTAAAGGTATTAACTGCCTTAATCA
>CAZZEY010000277.1:0-2354 GCA_964653445.1 uncultured Syntrophaceticus sp.
GCATTGATTTTTTTATCTGTGGTTACAGCAGGGTTTATTAAATTAAGAAACGGAGGCAGAACTATGCGCATTATTTCCCTTGTTCCATCCCATACTGAGATCCTGTTTGCTCTTGGCTTTGGTGATCAGCTTGTAGGTGTAACCGCCCATTGTGATTACCCGCCTGAGGTGGATAAGATCCAGCGGGTAGGGTTTTTCGGGAAGCCCAATATTGAGAAGATCCTTTCCCTGCAACCGGATCTGGTGCTGCTGGACAGCCGCCTGCAGGGCAGTTGCCAGAAGGAGTTACAAGAAGCAGGTATCGAAGTATTTGACTTCTTTCCATTTACATTAGACGAACTTTTCACCGGCATGGAGAGGCTCATCAATGTTGCCGGTGGGGGAGGTTATGCCAGGCAGGTAGTTGTTGGGCTGCGTATAGAAGCTGATCGGCTTATAAAAAGAGCAAAACGGCTTCCCTCCAGGAGGCTTCTTTTTGTCATGGGCAGTGATGTGCTGGCCACGCCTGGTCCGGCATCAATGCAGTATGGTGCTATATCCTCTCTGGGATTGGAGCTGTATCCAGTTGAATCCCATATCTCCTATCTTCCTCTTTCATGGGGGGATGTGGCAAACTTTGACCCAGAGATCCTGCTGGTCTGCGGCAGAGTGCCAGGCAGAGATAAACAGAAGCGCTGCCCTGGCTGCAGCGTCAAAAACCGTCCCTGTGCCCGGGATGTGGAAGATATTTATCAGATTCCAGATATAGCAGGTATGAAGGCTGTCCAGGAAAAAAGGGTTTTCACCATCCCCTGCAGTTTCTTCTGCCGCCCGGGTCCGCGGGTCCTAGAAGGTATGGAGTGGCTGGTCGGTATTTTGTGAGGTACAGGTAATAAGGCTGTTTTATTTGGTCCAATGTGTCGGCTTTCAAAAAAGATGCTGCTTGTAATATCACTTAACAACATCTTCAATAATTAACTGTTTTCTATTATTAAAAAATCTTTTATATGACAGATAGCAGCCAATAAATGAAGATATGGAAGTTGTTGAAAGCAGCATGAATGTGACCATTATCTGATATTTGATAGCTTCCATCGGTGGTGTCCCAGCGAGGATAAGCCCTGTCATCATACCGGGAAGTGAGACGATACCTAATACTTTTGCAGAGTCGATGGTCGGAAGCATACCCGTTTTTATTGAGTCACGTATGATTTCGATTGAGGAAGGCAGTATATCTGCTCCCAATGAAAGTTTTGTTTCGACCTCTTCCCGTTTATTTTTAAAATTAGACACTAGTTGCTTATAGCATAACCCTAATGCAACCATTGCATTGCTGATAATCATTCCACCGACAGGTATTATTTGGTATGGTTCATATTGTATTGTTTTTGAAAAAACAAGGATCGATAAAGTTACGGTAGTTCCTGCTGCTATTGATAAGAAAGAAATTAATAAACCTCTTTTAATGTTACCTCTTTTGGCAGCGTTATATGCAGCATTCAAGGTCATAAACAGCAATAAAAGGGTTGTAAAAACAGGATTTTTTAGACCGAAAACATATTCCAAAACGTAACCAACAGCAAAAAGCTGAATTACGGCCCTGACAACGGCAATGATGGTTTCTTTTTCAAGTTTGAGCTTTTGCCAGTAGGAGAAAAAAAGTGTTATAAGTACAAGGGAAGATGCGATAAGTAACGATGTCATATTGATTGTATTTGAACCGCTCATTTGATAACCTCCAATGATTTGATTTTACCTGCTTCTATTGTCAGTATCTTATTTGCAGATTTTCTGCTGTGTTTAAGGTCATGTGTTATCCATAAAATGGTTATGCCCTGCCTATTTAATGCAGTAATCACATTTTCAATGATTTTTGTGTTCTCTACATCAAGGGCAGAGGTAATTTCATCTAACAGCAGGATTTCGGGTTTAAAAAGTAAACTTCTGATCAGAGCTATTCTTTGCTTTTCGCCGCCTGATAGGTTATTAACATCTTCATCTAAATATTTTGTCGACATGTGGAATAAGGAAAATAAGTCATCTACTCTCTTTTTATCCATCTTTTCTTTTCTTATGGAAAACGGGAAATTTATATTTTCCCTTACTGTATCGCCAAAAAGGTATGGCAGTTGAGAGCAATACGCTATGCTTTTTCTTAATTCCATAGGGTTATAATAGGAAATATCTTGGTTCTTAAATGTGATTTCTCCCTGAGTTGGGCTGATTAAATGGCTGCAAAGTTTAAAAAAAGTAGTTTTACCACTGCCTGATGGGCCAACGACTAAAATAAAGTCTCCAGACTCTATGCTTGCCACTAGATTTTTAAGAATGGTTTTGCCGCCTTTAACATAGGAAACGTTTAGAAATTCAAGTAA
>CAZZEY010000278.1:0-2346 GCA_964653445.1 uncultured Syntrophaceticus sp.
AGAACCTTATTACCGGTTTCTTCAAAATAGCGTTTCGCTTCATCCATGTAAAGTTTTATTCTTTCCTCCCGAGGGCAGAAGGGCGGATCTGAAATTAATTCATCATCTTTGACAATATCTACTCCACCATGAATAGCCTGGGAAAACAGCTTTGCACCAACTTCTGGCGTATAGCCGGTACAGGGCTTGATCATGTTATTTAGTAGTGGGCGTTCCGGAATGTTTAACAGTTCTCTAACACCCTTTGTCCCGAATTTCGGTCCTTGAAAGGATTCAAGGGTGCTTTTGGGAAACTGCAGATCAAGCAGTTTAAGCTTTCCAGACATAGAGATATTGCCGATAACTGTACTAAGCAGCATGGGAATCTGCGGCCCAAAGTTTACAGCAGGGTAAGCCAATTGGAAAATAAAGTGTCTTGAATCCAGTTCATAGGGCACCTCAAATTCATGGCCAGGTACTTCATAGATGCCAACTACTTTGGCCACATGTTTTTCCCGCATTTCAGGTGTTTCTTCTGGTACCGGAACCCAAGTTCCGGTTGTCTGCTCAACAGCAATAGCGCTGATTTTTTTGACAATATCCACCTCAACCCCGGTCTCAAGATAGTATGTAGCTATTACATACCTCCCTTCATCTTCAATCTGTTCCGGTAGGGCAAGCATTGCTAACTCTGACATAAACGAACCTCCTTACGTTAAATGGCTGATTGTACATACTTAAAAAACAGCACTAGATCCCTCTTATGTTAGAATCCCATATTAATTTGTGTTTTATTTATCGTTTGGGTAAACAAAAAGTCCCACCTTATCAGATACACATACCTGATAAGGTGGGACTCTCTCTCATCCGGCCACAAAAAATAATTATCTATTAATTTATTTTCTATGTAAAACTTTCTTTACCCCAATCTCCGAGCTGCCTCCTTCAACATCTCCCGGATCGGCAGGTTGTAAGGACAGCGCTCCTCACATTCTCCACATTCCAAACATTCATCAGGCTTGACCTTCAAGGCTTGATAGCGCCCTATTGCCCAGTCTTTTAGATCATATCTGGTATAATAGCCGTCAAAAAGAAATACCGATGGGATATCGATCCCCTGCTGGCAGGGAAGACAATACTCACAGCGCCTGCAGAACCTGGTGCCGAGCTTCTCTACTATTTTGGCAAGTTCATCCCTCTCTGTCTGAGACAAAGTCCTTACATTATTCCCTACAGCTGCATTCTCCTCCACTTGTTCCAGTGAGTCCATCCCTGGAATGGCGACTGTTACAGGATGCTCCAGGATATACTGCAGAGCCAAATTGGCGTTGGTTAAGGCGCCTCCAGCTAAAGGCTTCATAACAATAATACCTGCATCCAATTTGCCAGCCAGATCAAAAACATCCCTGGCACCGTTTACCTCTACAGGATTAAATGGGAACTGTACTGTTTCCACCTCTCCTGTTTTCAATATTGTGAGAAGGAAGTCTTTCATATGACTTGTAACCCCAATGTGCCCGATCTTTCCCTTTTCTTTTGCCTCTTTTAAAGCAGCTAAAGCTCCATCTGCTCCCAATACCTGCTCCAGGGCTCCTTTATCTTTGACATTGTGCAATTGGTATAGATCAATATAATCCACACCCATGGTCGTGAGGCTCTTATCTATCTCTTCTGTCATTCCTTTTTTATCCCTGGCCATGGATTTGGTTGCTATAATCACCTTGTTCCTGTGTTTTTTCAGCACAGCACCGAGTTTTTCTTCACTATCTGTATAGCCTCTCGCAGTATCAAAAAAATTGATACCCAATTCTATGGCGCGGTTTACAACCTTTTCTGCACTGGCAGCATCGATCCGCTGTACAGGAATTCCGCCAAAGCCTACCACAGATACTTTAAGCTCTGTTTTTCCAAGTCTTCTGTACTCCATTTAGATCCCCCTGTTATGATTTCACCATTTTCTCTATTGTACAACTTCTTCACAACCTTGAAAACTCTTAACACCTAACAGATGTCCACCTTTCTCCGGCATCCAACTACCAATCACCAACCACCAATGGCTAACTTGGCTGCTTTTTTGCTTTGCTTAAACTCTTCAACTGTCCCGTATTTCCAATTCATTATTTCCATCATCATAAAAAAGCTGCTTTATCCCTGGGGCTGTTGGCTGTGGTCTACTTTAGTTTATTTTAGTTGATCACAGTTTATTGTTTGGCTATAATTGAGATGGAAAATGGTATTTTTGGCACCGGCGGCATGATAAGGAGGTTATGTTCATGAATAAGGAATTAATTACTGCCCAGGCTTTGGCTGAAGCCCTGGATCTTTCTGTGGAGACGATTTGGAGGTATACCAGAGAGAATAAAATAC
>CAZZEY010000279.1:0-2346 GCA_964653445.1 uncultured Syntrophaceticus sp.
TGAGGGGATTGAAGTTGCATATGAAGAGGAACTAGCAGGTATCAATGGGTATCTGTTGGTTGAATATGATGCAGCAGGCCATGAAATACCTGAATCTACAAAAAAATATATAGAACCTGAACAGGGTCTTAATGTGGTCCTTACTATAGATCAAACAATACAGTATATTGCAGAACGGGAATTGGAAAAAATTGTTCAAGATTATTCTCCAAAAAGTGCTACAATTGTAGTGATGGACCCACGAACTGGAGAGATCCTCGCCATGGCCAACAAGCCGGACTTTAATCCCAATGAGTTTCACAAGTTTTCAGAGGATGTGCGCCGCAATAGTGCTGTAGCTGATAGTTATGAGCCTGGATCAACTTTCAAAGTTGTAACTTTGGCGGCAGCTCTGGAAGAGGGTGTGACCAATAAAGATGACCGGCTTAATGACCCCGGTTATATTGAGGTTGACGGGGAGCGAATAAACTGCTGGGTCCCTGGAGGACACGGCAGCCAGAGCTTATCAGAGGTTGTGCAGAACTCCTGCAACCCCGGTTTTATTACCTTAGGGCTGCGCCTTGGCACAGAAAGGCTTTACAAATATATCAAGGGTTTTGGGTTCGGCAGTCCCCTTGGGTTTGATCTTCCTGGAGAAGCTACTGGTATCGTTGTTCCAGAGGATCAAGTAAAACCGGTGGATCTGGCTACCATCTCTATGGGGCAGACCAATAGTGTTACACCTCTACAGATGGTTACTGCTCTTTCCGCTGTAGTCAATGGTGGTAAATTGATGAAGCCCTATATTGTTAAGGAACTGCGCAACAAAGATGGAGAGGTAGTGAAAAACTGCCAGCCTCAGGTAGTGCGGCAGATTATTTCTGAAGAAACCTCTAAATTGGAAAGGGAACTATTAGAGAATGTTGTAATCCATGGTTCGGGCCGTAATGCCCAAATAGATGGGTATTCAGTGGGTGGAAAAACAGGTACTGCCCAAAAACCTGCACCTGGTGGTGGGTATTCATCCAGTGATTACATTGCATCCTTTTTGGGTTTTGCACCTGTGGATGATCCTCGTTTAGTGTGTTTAGTTGTGGTTGATACACCTAAGGGTTATCCCTATTATGGGGGTACTGTTGCTGCTCCTGCTTTTCGAGAAGTTGTAGGGGACAGTCTGCGCTATCTTGGTGTACCGGTGCGCTATGATTCAGTGAAAGATAAAACACCAGAGGACATGACCACAGTACCGATGGTGATCAACCTTCCAGTTGATGAAGCAGAAAAGGCTTTAAAGGAAGCTGGATTGCAATGTGAGCGTTCAGGGTCCGGTGAGATTGTTTACGGGCAGGTTCCCCTTGACGGTGTCAAGGTAAAAAGCGGGAGTAAAGTACTGCTGCAGTTGCAAAAAATCGAGGAAGGCCAGGATGGAGAACGCATTGTCCCCAATATTAAGGGCAAGAGTATTCGGGATACAGCTGAGTTGTTGGGGATGGTTGGCCTTGTGCTGGTTCCTGAAGGGGATCCATACCCAACTGGAATAGCTGTTGAGCAGAAACCTGCACCTGGCACAAAACTTCCTGCTGGCGGTCAGGTAAAGGTCAAGTTTAAACCCCCATCTGCTGTGGAGGTTGCACCTTGATTGATGTGAGGTGTGAAAGGGTATAATGTATAAAATAACCATTTAGAGGTGGATTTATGATGTCCATGGTACTAAAAGATCTGCTCCAGGGAATTAAAATACTGGAGGCAACGGGACTTGATAAAAAGGTTGAGGGGCTGCACTATGATTCTCGCCAGATAAAACAGGGGCATATTTTTGTTTGTATCAAAGGCTACCGTACAGATGGGCATCTCTACATAGATGATGCATTAAACAGGGGTGCTGCCGGATTGGTGGTAGAGAGAGATGTGAGAGTGCCACAGGGTATTTCTTTAGTGCGGGTTGATGATTCCCGCCTGACCCTTGCCCAAATGGCAGCTAATTTTTATCGACATCCCAGCAGGAGTCTAACACTCATCGGAGTGACAGGCACCAATGGGAAAACCACGGTTACTCATCTGATTGAAGCTGTACTGTCTGCTGGGGGTCAGAAAACGGGAATTATCGGCACTATATGGAATAAGATAGGTCAACAAAAACTGCCTGTGGTGCGCACCACACCTGAATCCCTGGATCTCCAGGCTTTGCTGGGCGGGATGGTAAAGGCTGGTGTGGATGCAGTATCTATGGAGGTTTCATCCCATGCCCTCTATTTGCATCGGGTCTCTGGATGTGAGTTTGATGTGGGTGTTTTTACAAATCTAACTCAGGATCACCTGGATTTTCATGAGAGTTTTGATGAGTATAAAGCAGCCAAGATGCTGCTT
>CAZZEY010000280.1:0-2333 GCA_964653445.1 uncultured Syntrophaceticus sp.
TTCCGCGCCTTCTCCCGCAAAGCCATCGAGAGAATGGCCCTCAAACAAACCGGCTTTGCGGCAGAGTCAGAAATGCAGTTCATAGCAGGCAGATATGGCCTCAAAGTAACCGAAGTACCGATCAAAACCAACTATGATGAAAAAGTGAAGCGCAGCCCGGTGGTGCACGGCTTTGGGGTGCTGTTCAGGGTGTTGGGGATGATGGGGGAGTATGGTTTTAATTATTCAGTTGAATCAAATAAATCTGAAGTGTCGCAAGAGGGAATTAGGGAGTTTGGAGGGTAGCAAGTGGAGCGAAAAAAGATACTAGTAACAGGTGGAGCTGGCTTTATCGGTACAAACCTTGCCAACGAACTGACTAAAAGAGGGCATGATGTAATTGCTCTGGATTTGTATCACACAGAACGGGACAACTACATCAGAGCAGATGTGAGAAATTTTAGACAACTGGAAAGGGTTTTTGAGAAATGGAATTTTGATTATGTTTATCACCTGGCTGCTGAGTACGGGCGATGGAATGGTGAAGACTACTATGAAAATCTGTGGTCAAGTAATGTCATCGGTACCAAACATTTAATCCGGCTGCAGGAAGAGTTAAAGTTTCGGATGATCTTTTTTTCATCTGCTGAGGTTTACGGCGACTATGACGGTATCATGAGTGAAGATGTGATGATCAATAACCCCATTAAAGATACCTACCAGATGAATGATTATGCCATCAGCAAGTGGGCAGGGGAATTGATGGTCAAAAACTCTGCCACGATGTTCGGAACGGAAACTGTTATTGTCAGGCCGGTTAACTGCTATGGCCCTCATGAACACTACACACCATACCGTGGGTTTATCCCCAAGTTTATCTACCATGCCCTTTTTAAAAAGCCCTATGTGGTTTACAAGGGGCACAAAAGAATCATCGACTTTGTAGAGGATACCTGCAGTACCTTTTCCAACATCCTGGACAACTTCATTCCAGGTGAGGCCTACAATGTAGGAGGAAAAGCAGAGTGGGAGATGAGCATTGAGGAGTACTCTGAACTGATTTTAAAAGCAGTAGGCAGGGACAGTTCTCTTGTTACATATAAAGAGTCCGAGCCATTTACAACTAAGGTCAAACATATGGACTTTTCCAAAGCGGTAAAAGATTTAAAGCATGATCCTCAGGTTCCGCCGGAGGAGGGCATTAGGAGAACGGTAGAATGGATGAAGTGGTATTACAGAATCAATGAATAACTGATAAGGAGGCAGCACGGTGGAAAATATTTATAACGCCTTTCAGGGTAAAACAGTACTGGTAACCGGCGGTGCCGGCGCAGTGGGCAGCAACCTGGTCAATAGGCTTGATGAACTGGAAACCAAAAAGATTATCATCTTGGACAACCTATCCTCTTCATATGAGTGGAATATCCCCCGCAGCCCCAAGGTTCTCTTTATCAAGGGAGATATCCTGGATGATGAGAAATTAAAGTGGGCATTTAAAGAAAAACCAGATATTGTCTACCATCTGGCGGCTCACTTTGCCAACCAAAACTCTGTGGACAACCCAGAAACCGATCTGATGGTCAATGGCATGGGAATTCTCAAGGTGCTGCAGTATGCTCATCTGGTACAGGTGGAAAGGTTTATCTATTCATCCTCCGGGTGCGGCCTCTATGGTGCAGACTCAAAAATGCCCTTTCAGGAGCATGATACCTCAATGCAGCTGTATACCCCTTACCAGGTGACAAAGATGCTGGGAGAACTTTATACAAACTATTTTCATAACCTCTACGGCTTACCAATCGTTAATGCCAGGTTTTTCAACAACTATGGCCCAGGGGAAGTGCCAGGCCAGTACAGGAATGTGATCCCAAACTTCTTTTACTGGGCAATGCACGGACAGCCCTTACCGATCACAGGAACAGGTGAAGAGACCAGAGATTTCACCTATGTAGGAGACCTTGTCAATGGGCTCCTAGCTATGGCGTATTATCAGGATGCAGTTGGTGAGTCGATCAACCTTGGGGCAGGCAAAGAAATCATGATCAAGGATCTTGCTCAGTGGATCAATGAAATCACAGATAATAAAGCAGGCATAGTTTTCAAAGAGAGAAGAAATTGGGACAAAAAGAACAGGCTTCTTTCTTGTATTGACAAGTCGAAAAGAATCCTCAAATATGAGCCTCAGATGGAATTCAAAGAAGGGCTGAAAAATGTATATAAGTGGTTCCAGGAGAACTGGGAGAATATCGAAAGAAACGCGGAGTTTTAAGGAAGATGAAAATACTTGTTGTGCAGGAATCGGATTGGCTTGAAAAAGGCCCCCACCAGAGCCATCACCTCATGGAGAGAATGTC
>CAZZEY010000281.1:0-2316 GCA_964653445.1 uncultured Syntrophaceticus sp.
TTAGGGATCTCTGATCCCTCTGTGATCAGTTGGGGAAAAATGATGCAGCATGCTCTGCGTTTTTCATATCTTGATGTTTGGAAGTGGTGGCTCTTGCCCCCGGGGTGTGCACTATCCCTTTTGATCAGTACACTGACTTTTCTGGGGTTTTCACTTGAGAAGATATTAAATCCTCGTCTGCATAAAGGAGTAAGCTATGCTGGAGATTAAGAATTTAAAAGTTTCTTATTATGGACTGAATGTACTCAAAGGGGTTAACCTAAACTTACATAAAGGAGAGTCCCTCGCCGTTATCGGAGAAACAGGTGCAGGTAAAACCACTCTCTCTTTAAGCATTATGGGGCTTGTTGAAGGGAAATGCACCGGGGAAATAATTTACCAGGGGGAAAATCTCCTCACCCTGCCTGAGGATAAACTGCGGCTGCTGCGCGGCCGGAGGATTGCTATGGTCTTCCAGGATGTTGAAGCTGCTCTGCATCCCCTCTACACCATCAGACAGCAGATCATGGAAGCAATTCTGGTGCATGGAGAAAAAGATAAGGATTTTGCCGAAAAACACACCCGGCAGTTGCTCGACAGGGTGGGTCTTGATGAAAAACGGGCTGACTCCTATCCCCATCAGCTGAGCGGAGGGGAAAAGCAAAAAGCCCTCATCTGCATTGCCCTGGCCAATGATCCCGATGTTCTGATCCTTGATGAGCCCACTGCTGCCCTTGATGCTCTGACAAAAGCCGAAATCATCACTTTGCTTAGAGAAGCAGCAAAAGACAGGGTCACCCTTGTGATCACACATGACATTGATGCTGCAGCCAAACTGGCAGAAAAAATCGCTGTTATGTATGCGGGCAGGATCCTTGAGATGGGTCGAACAAAAGAACTGCTGGAACATCCTATGCACCCTTACACAAGAGGACTTTTGCGCTCTTATCCTAATATGACCACAACAAAAGACCTGCAGGGGATCCCCGGAAAGATGTCCCACAGGGTGGAGGGCTGCCCTTTCCACACCAGGTGCACCCAAAGAATAGATGTCTGCCTACAGCAGGTACCTGAGCTGCAGGAAAAGGACAGTAGATACCTTGCCTGCCACAGAGGTGGTATCATTCCATTGCTGGAGGTAAGGAATATCAGTAGGAGTGTTGAGAATGCAAAGATACTCCACGGTATTGATCTCACCCTCTATGAGGGGGAGACCCTTGCCCTTGTGGGTGAAAGCGGCTCCGGAAAAACTACTATGGCAAAGACAATCATGGGACTGTTTACAGCTGAAGAGGGAGAGATCTATCTAGAGGGTGAGCAGATATGCATGAGAAAAAAGGAATTTTTTGAGCGCGTCCAGATGGTTTTTCAGAATCCCGGAGAGTCGATCAGCCACCGCATGAATGTTTATCAAGCTGTCAAGGAGCCTTTGGATATCCACAGTTATGGAAGTGAAGCAGAAAAACTGGAAAAGGTAAAAAAGGTTTTGCATGAGGTGGAGTTAGCCGGAGATGAAGAATTCCTGAAAAAATTTCCCCATCACCTGAGCGGAGGAGAAGCCCAAAGGGTGGCCATTGCCCGTGCACTAATACTAGACCCGAAACTGATCATTGCTGATGAACCCACATCTGCGCTTGATGCCAGCATTCAGGCAAAGATATTGAGACTCTTTTTGGACCTCCAGGAGCAAAGAGGGCTTGCTCTGCTCTTGATCACCCATGATATCGCCCTTGCTAGGAAGGTCAGCGACCGCATGGCTGTAATGCTTCGGGGGACCATTGTGGAGGAGGGGCCAACCAATGAAGTTATACACAACCCCCTCCACCCCTACACTAAGTGCCTGACAGAAGCGGCACCATCACTTTCACGAGAGGTGGGAACCAGCAGCGGGACTGAAAACCATGAAACAGCTGCCCGATCAGGCTCAACTGTGAGTTCACAGTCCTGTCCATTTATCAAGCGCTGTCCCCAGCCTCTCCCCCAGTGCTTTCAGGAAAAGCCGGGGCTGAAAGCCTGTTCTGTTCACCGGGTGGCCTGTTTTCGGAGATGATACTTTGCGGATTAACTCAAAATAACCACCTCCCATGGTACGCAAGATAAAGAAATTCTTTGCAAGGCTGCAAAAGGCAACCGACTTGAATATATGTTTATCATGTTAGGAACAGAAATGCGAATATGGGAAGCTATCACCTTCGAAAATGGCAAATTAATAAAAATACGCTAATTTTGATTAACAGCTATAACTCTTTTTATTTGACCAATATTTTTATGCATGTTATCATACAATTAATAAAAGGAGTTGCCGCTTTTGGTCAGGCGGCTAGTCATAAATCGTTC
>CAZZEY010000282.1:0-2309 GCA_964653445.1 uncultured Syntrophaceticus sp.
GAAGGGATATCATCTTCTTTTGGGTGGCCCGGATGATCTTTATGGGGCTTGAATTTATGCATGATGTTCCATTCAGGGATGTGTTTATCCATGGTTTGATCCTGGACGCCCAGGGGCGCAAGATGAGCAAATCTCTGCGCAATGGAATCGATCCCCTGGAGGTTATTGATAAATATGGGGCAGATACACTGCGCTTTACCCTGGTTACGGGAAATACTCCAGGAAATGACCTGCGCTTTTACTGGGAGAAGGTCGAGAACACCAGGAATTTTGCCAACAAGGTCTGGAATGCCTCCCGCTTCGCTATGATGAACCTGGAGGATTATCAGCTGCAGGATGCTGTTGATCTCCAGAACGGGGAGCAGCTTGATCTTGCTGACCGCTGGATTTTAAGCAGGCTGAATAAAACCCTGGATGCGGTTACAGGCAACCTGAATAATTATGAACTGGGTGAAGCCGCCCGTATTATTTATGAATTTATTTGGAATGAGTTTTGTGACTGGTATATAGAATTGATCAAACCAAGGCTTTATGGTAAGGAGAGCCCTGAGAGCAAGAGAACCGCGCAGACGGTGCTGCATCATGTATTGGTTGCTGCACTGGAAATACTCCATCCCTTTATGCCCTTCTTGACCGAGGAGATCTGGCAGCATCTTCCCCATCAAGGGGAAACCATTATGACAGCATCCTGGCCTGTTGTAAAACATGAGCAGTTGGACCAGGATAGTGAGGAACAGATGGAATTTTTGATGGACGCGATCCGCGGGATTAGGAATATGCGTGGTGAGATGAAGATTCACCCGGGAAAGACGGTCCGGTGTGTTGTTATTGCAGCACCTGATGAAAGAAAAATAATGGAGGAACATAAATCCTATATAGAACTATTGGCTAACTGTGAACTGGAGACACAGGAGTTAGGTCATCCCAAACCCAAACAAGCATTAAGTTCAGTTGTGCGGGGTGCTGAGATCTATCTGCCCCTGTCCGGTTTGGTGGATCTGGATAAGGAAGTTGCCCGTCTGGAAAAAGAAATAAAAACCATCAACGGAGTACTGGAACGGGTCAAGAAGAAACTGGCCAATCAGCAATTCTTGGCTAAAGCACCTCCTGAGGTCGTGGAAAAGGAAAGGGAAAAGGAGGCAGAACTGGAAAGGAACCGAGAAGCGGTTTGCAGGCGCCTCAATACCTTGAAATCATAATTTGAACAATCGGCCGGGGGCACTTACCCCCGGCACATTTGATTTTTCTTTGGGGGAGAAACAGATGAACTTACAGGATGAAGCACTGGTCTTGCACAGAAAAAACAGAGGAAAATAACTGTTCAGGGGAAGGTGGAGGTTAGCAATGCCCACAGTTGCGGCAGGTGTTGCACAGGCTGCCATCGAAAGTGGTGCTGCTGAAGCTGCTGTGGATCCCGGTGAGGTGGCCCGGCGGACCAGGGCTATTATTCAACATTCATTGAGGTGATGATTTTATGAAATTGAAACGCAGCCAGATAATGCCAGAACTCAACAGCTCAATTATGAAAGGTGACACAGAGGAGACCGCTCATCTCATCGAACTGGCATTAAAAAATAATTTAAGCTCTCAGGAAATAATGGATAATGTGCTGATCCCCGTAAGCAAGCGCATCGCTGAGAAATTCCGTGGATCAGATTTTTACATCCCTGATGTGCTTCTTGCGCTGCGTCCCATTAAGATGGGTCTTGCGGTACTCAAAGATCTTTCCCCACAGGTTGTAAAATATCCACATAAGGTAGTGGTAGCTACTGTAGCAGGTGATATTCATGATATTGGGAAAAACCTGGTTGCCATCTTTCTGCAAATAAATGGTTATCAGGTGATTGATCTGGGTGTTGATGTACCTGCAGATGAGATTATACAGGCAGTAGAGGAAAAAAAGGCTGCAGTTCTTGCTCTCTCCTCTCTACTGACTACAACCATGGGTGAAATGGCTAAAGTAATTGAATTATTAGAAAAAAAGCGGCTGCGCCGATCAGTTAAGGTGATTGTGGGAGGGGGGCCTGTATCAGAAAATTTTGCGGAGTTCATTGGAGCTGATGGTTACTCCCCCCATGCCCCAGATATAATTAATTTAGTAAATAAGCTTTTTTAAAATCTATTTTTATAATCACTGGGACTCAAGCCCACCTGTTTTTTGAAAACCTTGCAGAAATAACTGCGGTCAGCAAAACCCACGTTTGCAGCTGTTTCATTAACTGTTGCATCTGATACCTGTAAGAGGCGTTTTGCTTCTTCGACGCGGGTTCTGTTAACCTGTTCAGTGAGTCTGACCCCCATTTTTTTCT
>CAZZEY010000283.1:0-2293 GCA_964653445.1 uncultured Syntrophaceticus sp.
TGCGCGGCGCAGGCTACTGTGCCTGGGTGGAGCAGAAAGACTGGGAGAGTTTTATGGAATATGAAGCTGCTGTGAACGATATGATCGGACAGCTGCCAATTATGCTTTTGTGTTACTTTGATCTTCTCCGCAGTAATGCTAGTGATGTTGTTGATGTAGTGAACAGCCACCGGTTCGCTTTAGTTAATAGGGAGGGCGGTTGGGAGAAGATCGAAACTTTTCAGCATAAAATGACCGAACAGGCACTGCGGGACAGTGAAGAAAAATTCCGTGTGCTCACAGAAACTGCAGCCTGTGGGATCTGCATTCTGCAGGGTCATAAAGTAACTTACGCCAACTCTGAGGCGGAAAAGCTTATCGGATACAGCAGAGATGATCTGTTAAAAATGAAAATTTCGGAATTTGTTCACCCTGATTATCAACAGTTTTTTCAAATTAATTTGACAGGGGACAGTATATGCCCATTAGAGCAGGAAATAAAAATTCTGACTGGAGATGGGCGGGAGAAATGGGTTATTTTCAGTTGTGGAACTGCAGTAATTCAGGAACAGCAGGTTGTTTTGGGTACATTTTTTGACATTACCGACCGGAAGATTGCTGAAGAGATCACTCAGAAGGAGTTATACCGTGTCCAAAGGATGGAGGCTGTGGGGAAATTGGCCAGTGGGATGGCACATGAAATAAATAATCAGTTAACAGTTATTCAGGCATATCTGGACCTCTATGCAAAAGATGACTCATTTAGTTTTATCCGTTCCAAAATAGGGCAGGCTGTTGAAAAAACATCCCGGTTAAACCGCCAGTTGATGCTCTACAGCAGGCACAGAGAACCCTCAAAAGAACTGTTTGATCTCAATAATAAGCTAAAAGATTTAGATAAAATGTTTACACAGATGATCGGTGAGGATGTGACAATTCATTATCAACTTGCTAAAGATCTTTGGATGATCAATGCTGATGCGGCCAATATCGAACAGGTAATTGTTAATTTGATATTGAATGCCAGAGATGCCATGCCTCATGGGGGAATTATTGCTGTTACGACAAAAAATGTGGTAATTGATAAAGGGGGTCATTCCTCTAAAGCTGTTTGCTTTACTATCAGTGACACAGGTACAGGTATTGATGATAATTCTATTTCACAGATCTTTGAGCCGTTTTTTACTACCAAAGGGTTGGGGAAGGGGACAGGACTTGGCCTGACAGTTGTCAATAATATTGTTAAAGCACATGCAGGCTGGATCGATGTACAGAGCACTACAGGAGAGGGCACTACTTTTAATATATATCTTCCAGCTACAGATAATATTTCACACCTATCCAGGGTAAGCAGTGCAGATCATAGAATTTACCGCGGAAAAGGAGAAAAGATTCTACTGGTTGAAGATGATCCCGATGTGATGAATCTAACCGGTATGGTGCTGGGGGAAAATGGTTATACAGTATCTATGTGCAGGAACGCATGTGAAGCACTAGATCTTTTTGAAAAAAAAGATTTTGATTTGTTAATAAGTGATCTTGTGCTTCCCGATGGCAGGGGGGTTAGCCTTGCCACCCGGCTCAGGGAAAGAAAACCTGATTTAAAAGTTCTGTTAGTAAGCGGATACTCTGATAGCTTGATGGGTATGGAAAAGGCACTCAAGCAGGAGTATCCTTTTTTACCAAAGCCCTATACAGCGTTTAATCTGCTGCGGAAAGTGCACGGGCTGTTTTATGGCCAAACAATACAAAATGCCCATTTATCTGGGATAGAATCTTTTGTTAATTATCCAGTTGTATAATTTTTTATTTATTATATCAGTATATAAGAAAAGACCCCCTCATCAGGGGGTCTAACTTATTGCATTATTTTCTTGCTTCTACCATTTTGACCATCATATTGGCCAGGCTCTGTCTTTCTTGGTCATTGCCATGTTCCCACAGTTCTTTGAGCAGCTTGTTTTCAGGGGCATCGGGGACCACATTACTGGCCAGATAATCTCCGATCATTTTTGCTGAGTTCTGGATTTGGGTAGATGAGAGACCAGCCTGCTGGCCGGCGGATAAGGCTGTGGATAGGGTATCCACCCATTGGTCAAATGTTTTGATATCCATTTTAGCCTCCCTATAAGGTTTTATTATTAGTTTTACAGCTTTTGATGGGATTATACTGTTTTTGCAAAAGCAAAAATATTTTGCAGAAGCGAAAATAACTAAAATAAAAATTTTCCCTGCAGGGAAAGAATATAGTTTGTCGAAGCAGTATTCGGGGGTATGTTGGACAAAAGGAGTGGCCGTATTTTGCTCTTTATGA
>CAZZEY010000284.1:0-2291 GCA_964653445.1 uncultured Syntrophaceticus sp.
AACGATTTATAAACTTGGTGTTGATCCTCAATATAAAACCATCGAAAAGAACTATACAGAAAAATACTGGGATGCCGCTTATGTTTTCTATGGGACAGCGCTTTGCGACCGGCTGACTGCAGATTTAGCAGGTGAATGGGCGGCTATCGCCAATTATCGCAAACACCAGCACATGATCGGTGACCCTTATGTCAAAATGATTCTGGAAAGAATCATTTTAGATGAACTGCACCATGTTGTTTTGTTTAATCAAGTTATTAATAAATACTGCCAACCACGTTTTCCCAAATACAAACCATAGCTGATTTTAAAGCAAAAAAAGCCAGGTCAGTTTTTTGACCCGGCTTTTTTGTATATCTTTTATGAAAGGCTCTGCTGTATATTATGATGAGAACAGGTCAACAAACCTGAACTTAACAGTATCTACTAAACCCCGGTTGGTCAGCCGCAGTTCGGGTAAAACCGGTAGGGAAAGCAGTGCCATGGTCATAAAGGGGGACACCAGGTTACACCCCAGCTCTTCCCAGGCCTGATGCACCTTTGACAGCTGTGCTGCCACATCCTCTACCAGGCGGTCTGACATGAGCCCTGCAATAGGAAGGGGAAGGAGTGCGAGCACTTTACCATCTCGAACTGCCACCATACCTCCGCCGCATTCTGCCAGTGTGTTCCCAGCCAGGGCCATATCCTCATCATTCATTCCAACTATGAGCAGGTTATGGCTGTCGTGGGCTACAGTTGAAGCCACAGCACCGCTGTGGAAACCGAAACCTTTGACAAAGCCAAAACCGATCCCTTTATTATTTCCGTGGCGTTCAACAACCGCTGCTTTGGCCAGATCATGCTGGACAGAGGCTTCCACAACTCCATTTACAACCGGCAGTTCGGTAGTTAGGTGTTTGGTCAGCACACTGGCCTCAATAATTTCCATCACCCTGACCTGAATACTGGTCCTATCTGCTGGTACTGTTACGCGAAAATGTGTGCTGTTTAAGGGTTGCTGTAGATGAACTGAATTGCGGGCAAACTCCGGATATTCTACGGCAGGCAAATCTACTAATAGTCTGCCTTCTTGAGCGATAATATGTCCATCTACCATCACCTTATCGATGTCAACTTTGGCAAGATCCTTGAGGAAAAGAATATCAGCAAAGCGTCCGGGAGCAATTGCACCTAGTTCTTGATCCATCCCAAAACACTCTGCACAATTGATGGTAACTGCCTGGATGGCCTTGATGGGGTTCAGTCCTTCATTGATGGCTCTGCGAACCACATGGTTCAGGTGGCCGATGGAGAGCAGTGTTTCGGGGTGCACATCATCACTTACTAAAACAGCTCTGCGGCTGTCAATACCTGTTTCAGTGAGGCTTTTTACTGTTGCGGCAACATCATGCCAGGCTGAACCTTCACGCATCTTGGTGTACATCCCCAAACGCAGCCTGTTCAAGGCATCTTCCTTCAAAACTGCTTCATGGTCGGATCTGATGCCTGCTGCTGTGTAGGCTGCTAAGCCCTGAAATTCGCCCGGCATGGAATAATGCCCTGTGATCGGTTTATGAGCTTCTAAAGTTGCCTTCAGTTCTCCATGAACCTTTGGATCACCAGCCAGCACACCGGGGAAACTCATCATCTCACCAAGCCCGCATATTCCCGGCCAATTCATAGCTTTAGCGATCTCATCTGGGCCGAAAACAGCGCCTGCATCCTCAAAACCGGGAGCAGCAGGGACACATGACGGCATTGTAGCCAGAACCTTTAACGGCAGATGGAGCCCTTCTTCTACCATCAACCGCACACCTTCCACTCCAAGAACATTGGCAATCTCATGGGGATCCATAAAAATTCCGGTGGTGCCTAGTGGTAGCACCGCCCTGGCAAATTGTGTGACAGTAACCATGCTGCTTTCTACATGGACATGACCATCTAAAAAACCGGGGCTAAGATAGTGACCGGTGGCATCGATCACCTGGGTGGATTGGCCTATGGTGTGGTTGACATCCCCGACAGTTGCAATCCGGTCTCCTTTGATTGCGATGTCCCAGTTTAAGATTTCGCCGGTAAAGACATTGATAACTTTTCCACCGCGGATAACTGTATCCGCGGGTATCTTTCCTGTGGCTGCTGCTGCTAACTCCTGGGTGACCTCGGCAAGGGGTCTTCTGGTTAATACCAATTGTTACATCTCCTTTTTGTTAATTATTTAATATTATCTGTTTTAGTTTAAAATTGATGCTGAAGTGTTGATTTTCTTCTGGAAGCAAGAATGTTTTCTACCTTATAAATAAAACTGA
>CAZZEY010000285.1:0-2268 GCA_964653445.1 uncultured Syntrophaceticus sp.
AGAGAAGCCCTGCTCCCCCACAGATCATTCCCAATTCAATATAATCGCTCTCCCAAAGCTTTGATTGCTTTGTTTTCAGCACCTCTAAAGCCTTTTTCGTGGCCTCAAACTCCAGCTCACCACCTCCGACAGTTCCTTTTGTTCTTCCATCATGGTAAACCAGCATTTTGGCACCCGCTTTTCTGGGGGTAGAGCCTCTGGTGGAACACAGTGTAACAAGTACTGCCTCTTCTCCCCTCTGATAGATATCAACAACCTCTTTGATCAAATTTGTCATAAACAAACCTCTCCTTTGGGCTCCTTTCAGGTGATAAAACAGTCATCAGTCACATCGTGGCTGTCATCAATCATTTAAAATATCACTTCTGTACATCTGATCCAGTGGCTTACAACTGCCCCCGTTTTCTAAGGCAACCATCTGTGCCATGATACTTAAAGCTATTTCCTCGGGTTTTTGACCTCCCAGGTCAAGTCCAATCGGTGCTGCCACTTTTTCTAATGTTTCTCTGCTGATACCCTCATTGAGCAGTATGCGAAAATTATTTTTTACCTTTTTCCTGCTTCCAATCATACCTATGTAGTTTGCATCTGTACCAAGTACATATTTAAGGCACTGCAGGTCGTATTCATGGCTCCGAGTAATAATAACAATACTGGTCATTCCATTGATTTGCGCGTTGAATTCGGAATTCTGAAAAATACCCTCAAAAGAAGAACAGAGCAACTGATCAGCCCGAGGTAACCGCTCACTATTAACTAATTCCTGACGGTCATCCACAACTACAGTCTGATACCCGAGTATTGACGCTATCTCTACCAGCGGTACAGCCACATGCCCCGCACCAAAGATCACAAGTTTCCTCTGAGGCAAAAAGGACTCCTCTAGCACTTTGGCTGTTTCATTTTGCCCCAACTGCACCTGAACAAGGTCTGTGGATGGATCAGTCTGTGATAAGAGTCTTTCAGTACGAGCCAACATTTGGTGGTCCAGTGAGGAAAGCCCCAGAGTTCCATAAGCAAACCCTTCAGACAGCACAAGGAGGTGGGAACCACTGCGCAGGAAGCAGTCAGCGGGAAGCTCAACCAAAGTATAAAGGATGCCAGGTTTCCCTTGCTCCAGTTCCTCCTGCAGCCTCTGGTAGATCAGCTGGTTCAACCGGCGTGTATCTGGCAGACCTTTTTTCTGCAGAGTAGAGATAGCTTCCAAGACCCCCCTGCCTACTGCCCTGGCTTTATCTGTCACAGCAAAAATTACATCTCTGTTCATTTCAGGATGGATATCTCCCAGTTTTGCACCCCTGCCTACTTTTAAGCCGCTCTTTATTAAGCCGCGCACTATGCCGCTCAGCTCAGCCTTAACAGGTGTATCATTAACATAACCAACAATATCACCTTGCTCCACCTGATCCCCGATTTTCAATTTGGCTGTAAAAACCCCGTCTGCCATAGAGCGCAGAACCCTTTCCACTGTAAAACCCTTAACCTCACCTGGGATACCTGTATTGGGAATTGCCGATCCCTGATAAAGCGGCCTGCCCATACTGCTGCCCCGCATAGTCTCGATAACAGCATGCACATCTTTCCCTGCTTCATATCCGGGCCCCAGTGCAATAACAATTCCCCCATCATCAATACTTGTCCCCGTATTCTTTTTTGTCATAGCGGCATCAATATAAATAAGAGGATGGTATTTTTTCAGGGTCTCCCCCTTGGGGTCCACCAGGACAGCAGCCTCACCGCGGCGGGCTATCCTTTGGGCTTCTTCAAAATTTCTTGCACGACAGCCCCGAACACCATCTATTGTTATTTCCCCCTCATAGACAGCTTCAGCAAAAGATACCGTCCTCCGCACACAGGTGGGTTGGGGAATCTCGGTCATCACAACATGAAAACCTGCTCTGACAAGAGTTATGGCAGTACCGCTGGCCAAATCCCCTGCTCCTTTTATTAAACAATAGTTCAGCACTGTCTCTCCTCCTGGTTAGGTTATTTTTAACGCATTTCCATACAATTCAGCGATGTCCGTGCCATCTTCACTATTATCACCAAGGCTAGAACGTGACAGCATACTGCAAGCCTTTACCTCGATCAATGCTATCTCATTCGCTATGCTTATATGAGTATAACGGGTTGTATAAAAAATACATACTAATGCATTTGTTTACCTATTATCAGCCCATTTGGTATATTCGATGTCAACTAAATAATACCTTCCTATTGAGCGAAACTATTGTTCTTTGCAGCACAGATACCAATCCAGTGCTGCAT
>CAZZEY010000286.1:0-2259 GCA_964653445.1 uncultured Syntrophaceticus sp.
CCTGGAAAGTATAGAGAAAAACCAGGCAAAAATTCATGTGGAAGTAGAAGAGGAAACTGTGGCCAAGGCTCTTGATCAGGCCTATCGTAAAGTTGTAAAAAGGGCTGTTATCCCTGGTTTCCGCAAAGGAAGAACACCACGCCCTATTCTTGAGGCGCGTCTGGGGAAAGAGGTGCTTTATGAGGAAGCACTGGAGATCCTCCTCGCTGATGCTTATAAAAAAGCAGTTCAGGAAACCGCCATTGAGCCCATCGATCAGCCGGATATTGATGTTGTTCAACTGGAGGAGGGAAAACCCTTTATTTTTGATGCAAAAGTAGAGGTGCTTCCAGAGGTTAAGTTGGGAGAATATAAAGGTATTTCTGCAGTCATCCCTGAGGTGAAGGTGGAAGATGATGAAGTGGAATCCCACCTCAAACTCATGCAGCAGAGGCATGCCAAACTGGTTGATGCCGGCGACAAAGAGGTAGATGATGGAGATGTGGCGGTGATAGACCTAGATGTAACAGTAGATGGTGAAGTTGAAGAGAGGCTGTCCGGGGCGGAGAAATATGTAGAGGTTGGTGCAGCCAAGTTTATACCTGGTTTAGATGCACACCTGCTGGGTATGAATGTAAATGAAGAAAAGAATTTCACCATGAACCTGCCTTCAGTTTATCAACATAATGACCTAGAAGGCAAAGAAGCTGAATTCAAAGTGAAAGTCACTGCTGTTAAAAAGAAGGAATTTCCTGAGCTTGATGACGAGTTTGCCAAAGATGTCAGCGAGTTTGCCACACTGGAAGAGTTTAAAGAAGATGTGCGCAAAAGAATTGAGGAGACGGGGCATATTAATGCCAAACGTATTTTTAAAGAGCGCGTTATAACCAAAGTTGTGGATGAAGCTGAAGTGGAGATTCCGGATACTTTGCTCAAACAGCAGCTGGAAGAGGAAACCAACCGCTTTGTGCAGAGGTTGGCTATGCAGCGCCTTACTTTAGATGATTATCTTAAAATGTCCAATAAGGATAGTGACGGGCTGCGTGAGGATCTAGAGGCAAGGGCGCGGATTGCAGTAAAGACAAGGTTAGTACTTGATGCTATAGCTAAGGCAGAAGAGATTAAGGTGACACCTGAGGAGTTAAATCAGGAAATTGATGATCTGGCTGCCCAGTATAATTTAGAAGCTGAAAAGATACGAGCGGATCTTGAAGCTAGAGGACAGCTTGGTGTTCTTGAAGAAGGACTGCTTTTTGATAAGGTACAGGATTTCCTGGCTGATAATGCTGTGGCTCTCACAGAAGAACCAGCTCAGGATGAAGCAGAGGCAGAGACTGAGAAAGAAGATGTATCTGTGGAAGAGGATAATCCCAAGGAAGAGGCAGAACAGGAAAAGTAAGTTGGGAGAGCAAGTCTTGAATTGGAATAAAAGGGAGAAGGCCGCGGAATCTGGCGGCCTCTTTTAACAGAATTATTTATCTGGTATATTAAAAGTAGAGAGAAATAAAGAATAAGAGAGCAGGTGATTGATAGTGAAGGCACAACATTTGGTACCCATTGTGGTTGAGCAGACGAGCCGAGGAGAACGATCTTATGATATTTATTCAAGGCTTTTAAAGGACAGGATCATATTTTTGGGGACACCTATCGATGATAATGTTGCCAATATAATAATTGCACAGCTGCTATTCCTTGAAGCAGAGGATCCAGATAAGGATATTTACCTTTATATCAACTCTCCAGGCGGTTCTATCACCGCAGGGATGGCTATTTACGATACAATGCATTATGTTAAACCTGATGTTTCAACAATATGTATCGGGTTGGCAGCCAGTATGGGGGCATTTCTGCTGGCAGCAGGCAAAAAGGGTAAACGCTATGCCACACCGAATAGTGAGATTTTGATTCATCAACCTTTAGGAGGCGCTCAGGGGCAGGCAAGTGATATTGAGATTCATGCCAAACGTATCATTAAGGTGCGTGACCGATTAAATAATATTCTTGCGGATTTGACAGGCCAGTCTCTGGAGAGGGTTGAAAAAGATACCGATCGTGACAATTTTATGGATGCAGATGAAGCAAGGAATTATGGTATCATTGACGAAGTAATTACATATAGGGTTGGTGACAAGGTGTAAATCCCCAGGGGAGGTGTACAGTATTGTACAAGTTTGGTGATGAAAAAGGACAACTGAAGTGCTCCTTTTGTGGTAAACTGCAGGATCAGGTAAAGAAACTGGTTGCCGGTCCCGGTGTTTACATCTGTGATGAATGCATCGA
>CAZZEY010000287.1:0-2258 GCA_964653445.1 uncultured Syntrophaceticus sp.
TCTGGCAATTTCATCACGCTCTGCAGCGGTTTCATTAACGAGCTTAGCATCATTATCCATCAAGCGTTTCAAAAAATCCAAGCGTGTCAGGAAATCGCTCATACTGGTGCTGTCCAGCAGCACTTCCAGGTAAGACAGGTTACCTTGCATATAGATATCACGCAAGCGCTGGTGGAGAACTTCGGTTTTCTCCTCCAGTGCCTCCTCTTTCTCCTTAAGCTGCGGTTCTATCTCATCTATTGATTGCTGAAGTGTGGAAAGTTCTTGATCATACTTCTCCAATTCACTGGATATTTGGGCAATATCCTGTTCAATCCTGTCCAATTCCTTCACGACATTCTGCTGCTGCTGTTCATTTTCACGCAGCTGTTGTTTGCGCTCTTTCAGCTGGCTGTTGACCTCAGACAGTTCCTCTTTCTTCTGATCAAGGCTCGATGCCAGGCCAGGTGCCATTTGGCAAAAGAGCAGCATCACTCCCACCAAAATGCTTACAATAATCTGTGTCGATCTTCTCCCCATTATAACCCCCTCATTACTGACTAATCTTTCTTAAGTTCAGCAACATCAGCAAAACACACCGCTCTCAGCAAACTATTAAACCCGCAAATATCGGCGTACAGAGATAATACCACCTACTGCTCCCATAAAAATACCCACAACAAAAAGCCCTCCGAAGATATTGAGTAATACTTCGGTACTGCTCACCAGCGGCAGGAATGAAAGCGTTTCCTGTATTTTTGCTGTCAGTGTTCCGTAGGATAAATAGAGAACACCCACTGCCAGGGCAGCACCAAAAAATCCGAGTATGATCCCTTCAAGTAGAAAGGGCCAGCGCACAAACCAATCAGTAGCTCCTACATATTTCATAATGCTGATCTCACGTCTTCTAGCAAAGATAGTTAAACGTGTAGTTGTAGCGATCAAAAAAATACCGCATAGCCCCAGCAGAACAATAATCAACAGACCGATAATACGTACCCAATCGGTAAGTCTAAATAACTTGTTTACAAAATCCTGCCCCCCAACACTCACACTCTCAACACCAGGCAGTCTTTCAATTTCTGCTGCCACAGCTTTTACTTCACGTGGGTCACTGGTCTTGACCTTATATGAATCAGGAAGAGGGTTCTGATCACCTATACTCTCATCCAGTTCGCTCCCTCCACCCACCTGGTTTCCCAACGACTTCAAGGCTTCTGCCCGGGGAATAAAGGTTACCTCTTTCACCCCAGACATTCTTTCGAGTATCGGCTCCAAAGCAAGGGCATCTTCTTCTGCAAGGTCAAGCTGTATAAAAACCCTGATTTCAAGTTCAGATTCAACTGTTTTGGCTATCTCGTTGGTGTTGATTACCAGCAGCAGACCCACACCCAACACAAAAAGCGATACAGCGGTTGTCCCTGCTGCCGCAAAATTCAACAAACTGTTCCTTTTTAATGAACGGCCTACCTCCTGTAAAATGTAATAAGCCTGTCTAAGTAGCATTTTCATATACACCCCGGTGCTCATCCCGCACAATTTTTCCGTTTTCCAGAGCAATTACCCTCTGGCGCATAGAATCGACAATTTCTTTGGCATGTGTTGCGATAATTATTGTGGTCCCTTGGTCGTTTATCTCCTGAAAACAGTTCATGATCTCCCAGGATGTATTTATATCCAGGTTACCGGTCGGCTCATCAGCGATGATAATTGATGGCCTATTTACTAGTGCTCGAGCAATGGCTGCTCTCTGCTGTTCCCCACCGGAAAGGTGAGTAGGATAGTTATCCATCCGTTTGCCCAGGCCTACCATTTTAAGTACTTCTGGCACCCTTTTTTTTATCTCCGTACGCCCGGCCCCAACCACCTGCATAGCAAATGCCACATTTTCATATATAGTACGATCCGGCAGCAGCCGGAAATCTTGAAAAACCATACCGATCTGGCGGCGAAAACAAGGTACATCCCGCCGTTTCATTCTGACCACACTGCGTCCGTCGATATAGATCTGTCCTTTGGTAGGCAGTTCCTCTCTAAAAATCAGCTTGATCAGCGTTGATTTTCCTGCTCCGCTTGGTCCTACGATAAAAACAAATTCTCCTTTTTCGATCTGTAGAGATACCCCCTGGAGGGCTTTAACTCCATTAGCATAAGTCTTTGATACATTGAAAAAGCTGATCACTAAACCACCTCAAAACAATATTTCCCAAAGTTTCACAAAAAGAAAACAACTTCCCCTAATGGAAGTTGTTTTCGACAAAACTTTATAATATCCTCTT
>CAZZEY010000288.1:0-2252 GCA_964653445.1 uncultured Syntrophaceticus sp.
GTAATTAAAAATCCAAGATTGGAGATCTATAATTTAACAACATTTGACGCTTGGGGACCGCGGGCACCTTCAACTATATCAAATTCTACCCGCTGACCCTCTGCTAAGGTTTTGAAACCCTCCTCTTGAATTGCTGAATAATGAACAAAAACATCTCCACCTTCATCACATTCGATGAAGCCGTAACCCTTCTCCTGGTTAAACCATTTAACCTTACCCTGCATTACGCTGCATTCCTCCTAAAATAATATCCTCGTGTCTGTCCAGGATAGGTCCCGGCCTCACGAAGTAGTTAAATAATAACATAATGCATGCTGAATGTCAATAAAAATTAGATTAGCTGGAAGTGTCTGCAAAATGCAATAGTGCATCTTGCCTATCTGACAGTTATCATCTCCAACGAATAAATTCTGGCATACTAATCTGTCGAAAAAACCCTTGCCGAAACCCTCTGGTTACCCCCATTCCTGTGGACAATGTGGATAAGTCTGTTCATAACCTTCATTTTAAACCAGATCCGGTGTGGATGAAGTTGTGGATGTGTTATTTTTTGTCGTAAATCACCATTTATTACGCTGATTTTGACTGTTTTTTGTGTTTATCAGAAGTGTTTTAACACAACCTCAGCAATATTATTAGCATGGTCTCCAATGCGCTCTAAATTACTGACAATATCCAGAAAAATAACCCCTGAAGATGGGTAACAGACCCCCTTGTTCAACCGGCTCAAATGGCTTGCTCGCAAATCCTTTTCCATCTTGTCAATGCGCGGTTCAGCCGCTATTACCCTGCGCGCCTTTTCCTTATCTTCTTCCCGCAGCGCATCCAAAGCATTTTTAAATGAACCATAGACAATATTGTACATGGTATCCAATTCTTTTAAAGCAAATTCACTATAAGGAAGATTCTCCTGGATACGCACTTCGGCTAATTCTGCAATATTTTCCGCGTGGTCCCCGATCCTTTCAAAATCTTTGACACAGTTGAGCAAACCTGTATGCCTACCAGATAACTGCTGTGTTAGACCTTTTTGTGAAAGCTTGGCCATATAAAAAGTAATTTCTGTCTCAAGTGTATCGATGACTTCTTCATCCTCATATGTCGACTTCACCAGTTTCTCATCCTGCTTATGAAATCCCTGAACCGCACTTTCCAGGCTCCTCCCAGCTAAGGTGGCCATCCTGATAATCTCTTTCGTTGCCAGAGACAGAGCAACAGCAGGAGTGCCAAACATCCTTTCGTCCAAATAGATGGGGCCTTTTTGCTCGATTTCGACAGTTCCAGGTGCTATTTTTTCTATAAATTTAGCGAAAACAGCTACAATAGGCAGAAAGAGACAAGTATTCAAAACATTAAATGAAGTATGGGCATTGGCAATAAGCCTGGCTGGCTCATCAGGAGAGATGAGAAAAACAAATTCTTTGAACCAAGGGAGCAAGATAAGGAAAATCGCTGTTCCTGTGACATTGAACATCACATGTGCCAGTGCAGCCCTCTTAGCATTAAGATTTGTACCTATGCTGGCAAGAACAGCAGTGATACAGGTTCCGATATTATCCCCGAAAAGCACTGGCACAGCAGCGGAAAAGGTGATGATATCCTGACTGGACAGAGCAATCAGCATACCGATGGTCGCTGAACTGCTCTGAACAATAACAGTGGTAATCATACCTACCAAAACACCCAACAGAGGATAGCGGGAAAAACTCGCAATAAACTCTAGAAAGGCGGGGCTTTCTCTTAACGGAACAACAGCAGTTGACATGACATCAAGGCCCAAGAAGAGCAGCCCAAGTCCCAGGATACACTGTCCTACATGATGATAAACTCGTCTTTTACTGAAGAAATAAAAACAAAATCCCACAGCTATGATTAAGAAAATGAAATCAGATAATTTAAACGAAATTATCTGGGCTGTGATGGTCGTTCCGATATTGGATCCCATGATAACACCGATGGCCTGCTTTAGGGTCATCAACCCGGCATTGACAAAACCTACAACCATAACTGTAGTGGCACTGCTGCTTTGAAGAAGAGCAGTAGTAAAAGCACCTACCAAAACTCCTATCACCGGATATTTGGTTACACGCTCCAGTATCATCCGGAGCTTATCTCCGGCTACCTTCTGAAGGCCATCCCCCATAATCTTCATACCGTACAGAAACAGCGCCAAACCGCCTAGCAAACCAAAAATCATAAAGAGCAAAATACGGCCACTCCTTTTGTCCAACATACCCCCGAATACTGATTCG
>CAZZEY010000289.1:0-2251 GCA_964653445.1 uncultured Syntrophaceticus sp.
AAGCTGTTGTTTACTGAGATCCACACCTTCTAAAACAGTCCACTTACCATTGACAGGGTCCCTGGTATAGCTTTTCATACCAATCTGGTAGATTTCCACCGGGGTCCCCAATGTTTCCCCCTGAAAGTGATAACAATCACGAGCACGCTCCCCCTGCACCTTGATCCATTTTTTTGTCTTTCCACCAATATCCAAATCAGCCTCTAATCCGTATTTGTAGCTTTTTGCTTGATATGCCTTTTCCATCACTTCTTCAAGTAGTGGTGCGGGTTCCACCTTAATAAACCTGATATAGTAAAATACTCCTCCAGCAGCCAGCAGCAGAAAAAGGACAACCAACCCTGCCCACTGGACATTTAATCTCTTTTCCAAACACAATTCCCCCTAGACACACTAGATACATGTAAAAGATCATAACAAGTTTATGCGAAAGAAAATGGTTTTATGAACCTCATCTTGAGGGAGGAGAATTTCAGCAATAAAAAAAGAGGCCTGTTGTTTAACAGACCTCCAATTTCTAATCTTTTATTTTCCTTTGTTATTCTCCATTTCCTCTACTTTATCTGCAATCAAACATTCGGTTGTCAAAAACATACCTGCGATACTGGATGCATTCTGCAGAGCTGTACGTGTTACCTTTGCAGGGTCAACGATACCAGCGGCAAAAAGGTCTTCATACTTTTCCGAAACAGCGTTAAAACCAATACTGCCTTCCATTTGCTTTACCTTTTCCACCACCACTGAACCCTCAAAGCCGGCATTATCTGCAATTAATTTAAGCGGCTCTTCCAGTGCCTTCTTGACTATCCTTGCTCCTGTTGCTTCATCACCCTCAAGTTCAAGGTTTTCCAGAGCAGGAATAGCTCTCACCAGTGCAATTCCCCCACCGGTGACAATCCCTTCTTCAACAGCCGCTCTAGTAGCTGCCAGGGCATCTTCAATCGATGTTTTCTTTTCCCGCAGTTCCACTTCTGTTGCTGCACCAACCTTGATAACAGCTACACCTCCAGATAATTTGGCCATCCGCTCCTGGAGTTTTTCCCGGTCGTACTCAGATGTTGCAGCATCAAACTGATTCCTGATTTGAATAATGCGTTCTTCGATCTCATTAGTTGAGCCTTTACCCTCAACAATAGTGGTCTCCTCTTTTCCTACCTCAACCCTGCCGGCTTGTCCAAGCATATCGATGGTGATATTCTCCAGCTTGATTCCCTTTTCCTCAGAGATAACAGTTCCACCGGTCAAAATGGCGATATCCTCCATCATCGCCTTCCTCCGGTCGCCATAACCCGGTGCTTTTGTCGCAACACAGGTTAATGTGCCTCTCAATTTGTTGACCACCAGTGTAGCCAGGGCTTCTCCTTCGATATCTTCTGCTATGATGAGCAGTGGTTTACCTGCACGAGCAACATTCTCCAGTATGGGTATAATTTCTCCTACAGCTGACAGTTTTTTATCAACAACTAAAATATAAGGCTCCTCCAGATCAGCCACCATTCTGTTAGAATCGGTGGCCATATAGGGGGAGAGATAACCGCGATCATACTGCATACCTTCAACAACATCCAGTGATGTACCGAAGGTTTTGGACTCCTCTACAGTAATCACACCATCATTACCCACTTGCTCCATGGCATCTGATACCCACTTCCCAACTTCCTCATCACTCGCGGAAATTGAGGCAACCTGGCGAATAGACTCTTTGCTGTCTACTACTTTGGACATTTTCCTGATTTCCTCGACAACAACTTCAGCAGCCTTTTCCATACCCCGCTTAAGCAGGGTTGGATTTGCCCCTGCAGCCACATTTTTAAAACCTTCTCTGATCATAGCCTGTGCCAGTACAGTGGCTGTAGTGGTCCCATCACCAGCTACATCATTGGTCTTAGAGGCCACTTCTTTAACCAACTGCGCTCCCATATTTTCCCATGGATCTTCTAGATCAACATCTTTGGCAATGGTTACTCCATCATTGGTGATTTGGGGAGGACCAAACGATTTCTGCAGCAGCACATTTCGTCCCTTGGGTCCTAAAGTTACCTTTACAGTGTCAGCCAAAATGTTGACTCCTTTTTCCATAGCCTGGCGTGCATCATGACGATAATTTAGTTCCTTAGGCATTATAAAACCTCCTTGAGAAGCAAGGGACTGCCCCACCTGCTCCTGTCAATTTTATGTTATAGGGTTTAGTAGAAAATAATAACCAGCACTAATGTAGACAAAAACTCCAAAAATCCCGCTCATTATTCTT
>CAZZEY010000290.1:0-2250 GCA_964653445.1 uncultured Syntrophaceticus sp.
TGTTTCCCTGGGCCTGCGCTTCCCTAAAAAGAATTTGGTGGAGTACAGTATTGAACTGCTTGGCCCCTGGTTTGGACGGGTAGTGTGCATTATTTTTGCTCTTTTCTTTTTGCATCTCAATGCCTATCTGGTCCGCACATTCAGTGTACTGTTGATCACCGAAACTATACCTGAGACCCCAATTTCTGTATTGAATATACTACTTGTCATTCTTGTTGCCTATGGAGTTTACCTGGGATTGGAGGTGTTTTCCCGGGTCAATGAAATTATTTTTCCACTGTTTATTGTAGTTGCTGTTATTATTTTTGCTCTGGCTGCTCCTGAAATGGATTTTGAGCAGTTGAAACCCTATTTTACCCATCCTTTCTCCCATATACTGTGGGGAAGCTTAATTCTCTCCTCATTTTATGCTGAAGGGGCGTTTTTATTGATGCTCATCCCATCTCTGCGGTCTCCGGAGGATGCGAGGAAGATAGTACTGCCTGTTTCCATTATACTTTTGGTTGTTATATTGGTTGATGTGGAGGGGTTAATTGCATTGTTCGGTGCTCAAGAAACTGCCCGGATGTTATTCCCTACCTTTGAATTGGCAAAAACAGTGAGTCTGGGTGCTTTTCTGGAGCGTATCGAATCTCTGGTGGTGGGGATCTGGGTAGGGTCCGTCAGCCTTAAGATCATGGCTTTTTACTATGTATCTGTCCTGATCTTTGCTGAGGTATTTAGTCTCAAAGATTACAGGCCACTGGTTCTGCCTTATGCCTTTATTCTGGTGGTTCTGTCCCTTATCGGATGGGAGGATACCAACCATGTCAGGTTATATTTATCCCGCTATTTTCCTTTATTTGCGGTTACGGTTATGGCAGGAACAACACTCTTTCTTCATATTGCAGCTGCAGTCAAGAGAAAAGGCAAAAAAGGAGGCGAAACACAATGAAATTTACAGCTGCCAGGTTGAGAATTCAGATACTGATCGCTGTCGTCTTATTATTTTTTACAGTAAATCTATCAGGCTGCTGGAGTCGGGTGGAGATTGAAAATATGGCCTTCATTTCTATGGTGGGAGTGGACTCTGTAGGCCCTCAAGAACTGCTGGTTTCCTTTCAATTTGTCAACCCTGGTGGATTGGCCCAGGGAGGGGGAGGAGGCGGTGGTGGTGAAGGAGGTGGTGGTGAAAAACCGTTTTTTGTGTTAAGCGTCAAAGCTAGAAGTATACCTTTGGCTCTGGCGAAAATATCTGAGGAAAGTCCTCATACAGTGCGTTTTAAACAGCTGAATGCCATCGTTTTAGGGGAGGCTTTGGGCAGAGAGGGTGTATCCCATGTGGTGGATTTTTTTGTTAGACACTGGGAGATGCGGCGTTCCATTTGGATGGTGATGGCCCATGGCAGCGCCCAGGAGTTATTATTAAAAGGTGCACCGGTTCAGGAAAAGGTACCCGGGTTGGCGGTAAAAATGCAGATGGAAACACTTCAAAATTACGCACCTACTTACTACCCTGTTGTGCTGGGTGATTTTTTAACTGATATCAGTGAAGAGGGAAGAGATGCCATTATAGCTGCTGCTAGAGTCAAGCCTATGCAGGAAAAAAAAGCAGGTGAAACTGAAGCTGGAGCCACAGAAAAGAACCAGCTGGTGTTTGAAGGTTCTGGTGTATTCCGGGGAGATAAATTGGTGGGTTATCTAGGCCCCAGTGAAACCAGAGGAGTCCGTTGGGTTAAAGGAAGGATCGATGGTGGTATTTATAATGTGCCTACTCCCTCTGAGGGGTTATGGGCATCACTTGTCACAACAAGTGGGAGTTCACGAATTGAGCCGGTCATTACTGAAGATAATATATTTTTTCATATTGACATTACAGATGAAGGCTATGTCTGATGTGTGGAAAAAACAGGGCTTGCGGTCGGCGAGTCTGAAACATTAGAGATGCTGGAACAGGAAAAAGAAAAAGCGATCAGAAGAGATGTTGAAGCAGCATTAAGACGGTCCAGGGAACTGAAAAGTGATTTTCTCGGTTTGGGTGATAGGCTTTACCGGGAATATCCTGATGTCTGGGAACAGGTGAAAGATGACTGGAGAGATGACTGGCTTCCCAATGTTGTAGTTGAGGTGAAAATCACTTCTGAACTTACGCGAACAGGGTTGCTGTTGGATCCTCTTCCTATCGAAGAACCTTAATGATTGCAGAGGGGCATCATGTTAAAATATCTTTTAAAAGCAGCAGTAGCTGCTTTTTTTTTAAGAAAAAAGGAA
>CAZZEY010000291.1:0-2217 GCA_964653445.1 uncultured Syntrophaceticus sp.
AGGTGAAACGAAAAATCTCCAAACCGCAAAGCAGTATGGAGACTCGTTTAGGAGTCTCCGAATAACTACTACTATAAAGATAAGAGGTATAAATTAATGAAAGTGGATCTGATCGCCTATACCCCGAACCCGGAGGCTGCGGCTGCTGCGGCAGCCCGTATCTGCTATTCGGCCCGGGGTGCTGCTGATCTGATGCAGGATCTGAGCAGAGAGGAGACAAAAAAACTGATTGAAAAACTGATTTCCATGGGACATCTATCCCCAATGGAACATGTCAGTTTTACCTTTGCTATCGAAGGAGTGAGCAGGGTATTATCACATCAGCTGGTGAGGCACAGAATCGCCTCTTATTCCCAAAAATCGCAGCGCTATGTGGATGAAAACAATTTTTCTTATATTACACCTCCGAGCATAAATGCTGACCCTGAGGCTGTGGTTTTGTATCAAAAGGTAATGGATGACCTGCAGGAGGCATATCGTAAACTAGCAGAGGTGGTTCCTCGGGAGGATGCCCGCTATATTCTTCCCAATGCTGCGGAAACTAAACTTGTTTGTACTATGAATGCCCGTTCTCTTTATAATTTTTTCCGTATGCGCTGCTGCCGCCGTGCCCAGTGGGAGATCAGGGAACTTGCTCACAAAATGCGGGAAGAAGTGCGTGCAGTAGCACCTGCTCTTTTTGCTCTGGCTGGTCCCTCTTGTGAATCTGAGGGAATCTGCTGGGAGGGTGATTTTACCTGTGGCAGGGCTCCTGAAGTACGACACAGGTGATAGGGGAGAACGAGAATCGGAAGCCGCAACATACTAAGGGAGGCAGCATTTGATGGATGATGCTAAAGTTTGGGGACGCAATCCTGTTTTGGAGGCTCTTCGTGCCGGGCATCCCTGCAATAAAATTATCATTGCCCGGGGCAGCCGTGGGACAGTTGGTGATATTGTTTCCAAGGCTCAGAAAAAGAGAATTCCTGTGCAGTTTGTGCCCCGTGATGTTCTGGATCGGTTAACCGGAGGAGCCAATCACCAGGGTGTTCTTGCTCATTTGAGCCCTAGGGAGTATCTTCCTCTGGAAGATATCTTAGAGAAGGCAAAAACCAGGGGTGAGGACCCCTTGCTCATTGTGCTTGCTGGTTGGGAGGACCCCCAAAACATGGGGGCAGTGATCCGCAGTGCAGAAGCCGCTGGAGTACATGGTGTGATTATACCCAGGCACAGAGCAGTGCCTGTTACCGCTACCGTAGCGAAAGCATCTGCTGGAGCTCTGGAATATCTGCCTGTAAGCAGGGTCGGCAACCTGGCCCAAACCATAGAGGGGTTAAAAAAAGAGGGAATCTGGGTAGTTGGTGCTGACGCACAGGCTGAACTGTCAGTATATGATGCGGATCTCACCGGACCATTAGCGCTGGTCATCGGTGGGGAAGGTAAAGGACTCGGGCGCCTTGTTAATGTCTGTGATTATCTTGTACGAATACCTATGCAGGGGAATATAGGGTCCCTTAATGCTGCTGCAGCAGGTTCAGTGCTGGTTTTCGAGGTTCTGCGCCAGAGAATGCAGGGTGGTAAGAAGCCCTGAGGAGGATGAGGTTTTGAATGGTATCCTGCTGGTAGATGGGTATAATGTGATCAATAACTGGCCGGAATTAATTGAATTAAAGGATTCAGATATGTCCCATGCTCGTGACCGGCTGATTGCTATACTTTCCAATTTTCAGTCACAATATGACATACAGGTGATGGTGGTTTTTGATGCACACCTTGTGCGAAATGGAGTGGAAGTTCGGGAAAGTTATCAGGGTGTTGAAGTTATCTATACCAAAGAAGGGGTAACTGCTGATAACTGGATCGAAAGATATGCTGTTCAGCATTATCTGGACACGGGAGCCAAAGCCACCCCCCTTTTTGTGGTCACCTATGACTGGCTGGAGCAGCGGATTATATCCTCCCAGGGAGCATACCGGGTTACACCTGGTGAACTTCGTCAGGAAATCTTGAATCTGAAAAAGGTTGTAAATAGAAATCAGCAGGGGAGTTGTGATCGTGTTCTGCTGGATCAGCATTTATCAGGTAGTACAAAAAGGATGTTAGAGAAATGGCGCCGTCGCAAATTTTGATTTCTATTTTACAGCAAAAACAGAGCAAGAAGTTATAACCTGTTCACAATAATATAATTTTCGACACCCAAAACCTGTACCTTGACTTTACTGTGTGTTATAGTTATAA
>CAZZEY010000292.1:0-2210 GCA_964653445.1 uncultured Syntrophaceticus sp.
ATCTAGCCATAGGGCTTAGTTGGGTGTAGTCCCAGACATTACACCTGAGGCACAGGCGATCCCAAAATTGGGGATCTTTTCTCCCCGAGACAAACACCTAGCCAAAGAGGTAACTGTTCTCAGTCCCACTCTTTCGGTGAGCAGAAAATAGTGGATTACTTTTCCCCTGCAAATGGACAAACCCGTATCCATAGCTTTGATACCCATAGGTGCCTGGGCGAAAACCAGTGTGCAGTTGTATTTGCGCGACAAACAGCGCAGGATCTCAGGAGTATCATCTACAGAAGCATCATCTAGAATTACCAATTCAAAGGACCTGGGAGAACTGTTGTAATAGGAAAGCAGTTCTTTGATAACCCCTTCAATAATAGGAGCTTGATTGCGGACAATAAGCAGCACTGTGAGATCAGGATTTGTATAACGAAGCTTTTGAAGTAGAAAAAATCTGCGGTAGGAAAAGATGGCTAAACAATAGAGGAGCAGCCCCAAAAGGACCAAAATTACTATTCTGGCCATTAATTACCCCCCTTTTCTCCACAATATATGCGGAGAAAAGGGATGCGGTTAATGGTTAAATCTCTACCATATGGTTTTTTATGGCGTAAATAGCAGCTTGGGTGCGGTCAGTCACTTTAATCTTGCGGAAAATACTGGTTATATGATTTTTTACTGTTTTTTCACTGATGAAAAGCTTGCGTGCGATACCGCGGTTTGATTCACCCTTGGCGATCAGGGACAGCACCTCTTTTTCCCTTTCCGTGAGGTTGCAGATGCCCTGTTCATTCTCATGTGAACTCAAACGATTATACTCACCTAATAGTTTTCCGGTAACCACAGGGTGGAAAGCTGGTTTACCGTCCACAACATCATAGATAGATTTCAGCAGTTCAGCAGGCTCAACATCTTTTAACAGATATCCACTGGCACCTGCTTTAATCACTTCAAGCATTTCCTCATCCTCAGCAACAGTAAGAATGATTATTTTGACATCAGGCATTTCCTTGCGGATCACCCGACTGGCTTCTAAACCACCTGTCCCGGGCATCTTCAGATCCATAAGAATAACATCTGGGTGGAGAGTGCGGGTTAAATTGATAGCTCCCTGCCCATCCCCCACCTCATCACATATTTCAATACGAGGATCCATCTCCAGCACCCGCCGTAAACCCTCTCTGATTAAGGGATGATCATCAGCAATTAATACTCTAATCTTCTCCATTTGTTTCCCCCTCCTCAATAACAGGAATAACCAGAATAATTTCTGTACCCCTACCCGGAGCAGAGTTTACATTTAATTCACCCTAGAATATATGGGCGCGCTCCTTCATAATTCAGCAGTCCATAATGTTCACTTAGATTCATTGCAGACTGGACATCAAATCCTTTACCGTTATCCCGGATAACCACATAAATCCGCTCAGGATGCAGTTCCAGTTTAACCACAACCTCACTGGCCTCTGCATGCTTTTGTATATTATTCAACGCCTCCTGTATAATCCGAAAAACTGATAACTCCAGATATTTGCTGTATCTTCTTTCTTTGCCGAACAGGTGGTATTCCACAGGTATATTGTACCGTTCCTGAAAGTCCTGAATAAAGCGGGGCACTTCTCCGGCCAAACCAAGGTCATCAAGGGACATAGGCCTAAGATCAAAGATGGTCTTTCTAATATCTTTTAAGGTGTTTCTGACCATTTCTTTTAATTTACCGAGCTCAGCACACAACTGGGACACATCATCATGGAGGATCAGTTGTTCACAGTATTCTGCCCTCAGTACAATATTAGCCAGTTCCTGTGCAGGGCCATCATGAATATCACGGGCTATGCGCCGGCGCTCCTCCTCCTGGGCAAGGATAATCTTTAACCCCAACTTCTGCTGTTTCTGGATATCCCCAATTTTCGAATTAATCTGATTAATTGTGCCTTCAAGAAACTGCAGAACAACGCTTAACTTGGTAACCAAGGTCTCAGCTTGTTCCACTATCCGGGAAAGCCGCCTGAGGCTACGTTCCAATTCATTGCGCCGCCTGCGCAGGTTTTTTTCCTGTTCCTGCAGCAGTAACAAGCTTGATTTTAGTTCCATGGCCCTTTCATAGGCCTCTTTTACCTGTTCCACTGAATAGGTGTTAAAGTCACGGCTAACAACCATTAAGTGCAGCCGGGGCTCTTTTTCTAGACGACGCTCAGGGAATTCTGATCGTGAAGCCG
>CAZZEY010000293.1:0-2169 GCA_964653445.1 uncultured Syntrophaceticus sp.
AGATGAAAGACAAAGAAATAAGAGGCATCAGTAAGGATGGCGGTGTGACGATAATCTTAAGCGGCGGTTTTCAGGTATTAAGCGTAAAAATAAATGAACGTTTGGCAAAAAATGTTGAAAAACTAGAAGATTCAGTTGCTGATGCTGTTGATGATGCCATGCAAAAAGGGCTCAAACTGTTAAAACAGGAAGCGCAAAAACTTCTGGGCAGTTGATCAAGTCCGGTAACCTGCAGCTGCTTTGTGAATACAATAAAGGGAATGCAATTTAAAGGAGATGATTTTTTGAGCGGGGAGCAGGATTTGGAGGGGCGGGATGTCAGTACATTGTCGCTCATGGCGAGGACCTTCGAACTGCTGGATAAGAAACAGGTGGATCTTTCAGGAACCATAGCTGTACTTTCCTTATTTACCTTAATGGATATTGTAAATATGGTTAAGGAAAAGGGATCTGGGGGTTTAGGGGCAGCCGGCGGAAAGGATCTATTGGGCATGTTAAGCGGTATGCTGTCCTCAGGGCAAAAGATGGGGCCAGAAATGCTGGCAGGTATGCTGCAGAAATCCGGTAAAAATGTCAGCCCACAGCTACTGTCCACACTTATGTCTCTATTGGGAGAGGCAGCAAAAGGAGAAAGTATGGCAGGAGAAAGCAGCAAACAAAAATCCGTCTCTCCTGAGCGCAGACAGGGGAGAGGGCTGTAAAGTATCTGTGAAAGATGGCGGCATTAAGGGGGGATCAGCATGGGCAAGGCCAAAGCTGTTGAAAAAATCTTTGTGATTGAACATGTTTACGGTTGCGCATATGACCATGGCTACAAAGATGGTTACAAGGATGGCTTTGCCGAGGGCTATCGACACGCTAAAACTGAATGCAGAAATGGTGTTTGGAAGGCAGGAAGAGAGCAGGGCTATTTGGAGGGCCTTGAAGAGGGATATCTAGCAGGTAAAAAGGATGCTGATGTGATCTTTGAGCAGGGCTGGGACCAAGGGTATAGGAAGGGCTACCAGGATGGGGCTACCGGGAGGCATGAGCAGGGGCGTAAGTCCTAAATTATTAAAATTTTACATAAGGTCCTAATTGTATAAAAAAAAGACAATATGCGCGAATGGGTCACCTGTTGTTCCCTGATAAGAGATTTGGGGATAAAGGCAACTTCGCCAAATCACCGGGAGTGCCAGTATAATAATGACAAATTTAATCGGAAGGAGCCGATAAAACAGGATGATTTCCAAAAAACTTCGCTATTCGATTTCAGTGTTGCTTGTCGGTTTAATGCTAACTGTGATGCCTGTGACAGCTTTTGCAGCCACACGGTGTGTCTACTATCAGGGCAATCTCAGTGATCAGGTGTTGGTTAAGATTTTAAAAGCGGTTTTTCCATGGGATGATTTCAAAATCATTCGCCCACAACCGGATCCTAAACCACAGCCTGAACCTGAACCCCAGCCCGATCCGCAGCCAGGGCCTCAGGATCCACAGCCTGATCCCGAACCTAAGGATCCACAGCCTGAACCTGAGCCTCAGGATCCCCAGCCAAAGCCTGAGCCTAAGCCGAATCCGAACCCACATCCTCAACCAGAACCTGAGCCCGAACCGGAACCCGGCTCTGATAAGGTTGCTCTGACACAGGATGAACAGAAGATGATCAATTTGGTCAACCAGGAGCGCCAGAGAAATGGGCTTAAACCCCTTGAGGTGGATTATCAGTTAGTGCAGTTGGCAAGGATGAAGAGTCAGGATATGGTGGACAAGAATTATTTCAGCCATCAGTCACCAACCTATGGTTCTCCCTTTGATATGATGAAAAACGCCGGAGTGCGTTATCGCTGGGCGGGAGAAAACATTGCCGGTGCCGGATCTGTTGACAGGGCGCATACCTCTTTGATGAATTCTCCAGGCCACCGCGCCAATATTTTAAATACGAACTTTACCCATATCGGTATCGGTATTGTATATGGAGGCCCATATGGGATGATGTTCACCCAAATGTTTATTGGCAAATAAACAACAAATCAATTTTGAAACCAGAATAGAGGGGCAAAATAGACCTACATAGATCAAAGATAAGCATTGTGCATTTAATACAAAATTTGCCTAAAACCGCTGTTATTTCCTGCAGCGGTTTCTCTATTGGTTAAATACACCCTCTTTAGCCTGCAGACATATTAT
>CAZZEY010000294.1:0-2148 GCA_964653445.1 uncultured Syntrophaceticus sp.
CAATATATCTATCAATGTCAAGCGTAATAAGAAAATTGATAGAGCAAAAGCGGGCAGTGTACAGGCGAAATTTACGGTTAGGGTATACCAGAATTTCGCTTTTACCTGTTCCCTGGGGCTGACCGGGAGCAACTGGGAAAGAGCAAACATCCTGCCCTCTCGTGAAAGAGCAGATGGAGAAAGTGGTATAGTTCCTGCGATAAAGGTCATAAATGCTATAATACTCAGCTTTAGATATGGGTATTTGACCAGAAAAGTACTAAGTTCGCCGAACTCATGCAGCGCACCCTGAGTCAGCAGGGGGATTACAATGAAAACCGGAACGATAAGTGCCACTGGAAGGACATTCATCAGGAAAACTGGGGTGCGGACAAAGAGCCGGTGCTCTCTGAAAAATAAAGCTTTAAATGGTGATGATATATGCCAGCTGTTTTTGATATTATCTGCTGTGCGGTGTTTTTTAGCCACCTCTTCACCTGCAAACAGTCCCTGGTAAAAATACTTGTTTCCCAGGACCAGCATCAGAGCTATCAGCGCTGCTGTCAATGCCAGAAAAAGCCCGAGGTTGAGCAGACCTTCAAGACTGCCGGCCATGACTAGAGATTTGGCTGCCCAAATCGCAGGAGGAAAGCTTTTCCCCACTTCAGATAATAGTGCTCCATGGGTCTTTAGCATTGCTTCCAGTGATGAGAGTTCTTCACCATGGGGCAGGGACTGGAAAAGAAACTGAATACCAATGGCAAATGCAATTGAAATTACATAGGTCAGGATTGTAAAGATGTCTTTTATGCGTTTACTGCGTGCCCTACTCATTATAAGAATGGCCAATACAGCTGCCGGGACCAGGGGCAGCGCGGGGAAGATGAGGAAAATAACAGCAGCCAGAATGATGTAAACCAGCCCCACTCCTTCCCCCTGGCCGAAGATGAACAGCGGTGGTACAAGCAAAACGATTTCGACCAGGTACTGGGTTAATATGACCAGTAAGAACCTGGCACCCAGTACATGCAGAGGTTTGAGTGGCAGCGCTGCCAACAGGTCATTATCCCTGGCAAAATAAAAAATACTGATGACTGTTCCGATATCAAATATAAAAATGAAAAAGGCGATGGTAATGAAACTAATAACCAGCACCAGTGCAGGCTCACCCAGTATTTGACCAACGCGATAGAGCCCTTCAGAATACATCATAGACATGGAAAAGAAAAAAACCAGGATAAAACCGATTCCAACAACTGCTGCAATGGGCTGCCATAAGTCCTTCTTTTCCACTAGATATTTTTGTTTCATAACTGAAATGCCAAAATGATTGCGAAAGGTGACTTTCAGCAGAGCAATAAAGGCGCTCATTGTGTCAACTCCAAAAAGATATTTTCTAATGTCTCTTTTTCATGGTGTTTGTTGATATCATCCAGGGTGCCGCAGGCAATGATTTTTCCCTGATTGATAATCGCGACCCGGTCACAGAGCCGCTCTGCCACCTCCAACACATGGGTGGAGAAAAACACTGTATATCCCTGGCGGCAGTGTTCAGCCATCAGATCTTTAAGCAAAAAGGCGGAACGCGGGTCAAGCCCTACCATCGGTTCATCCATGATCCAGACCGGCGGGTTGTGCAAAAGTGCCCCGGTCAAAGCAAGCTTCTGCTTCATACCGTGAGAAAAACTCTGTACAAGATCACCGATGGCATCTTTTATAGAGAAGATATCCAGAAAGTGCTCTATACGTTCTTTTCTCACATTTTCCGGCACATGATACACATCTGCCAGGAAATTCAAGTATTCAATACCGGTCAGCCGTTCATATACCTGAGGTTGATCCGGAACAAAACCGATCTGGCATTTGGCTGCCAGTGGGTCTTTTTGTACATCAATCCCCGCAACACTGATGCTCCCTGCATCAGGCTGCAGCAGTCCAACGATCATCTTGATGGTTGTGGTCTTACCAGCTCCATTTGGCCCGAGAAAACCGAATATCTCACCCGGTTTAACTGACAGGGTGACATCATCAACAGCCTTAACACTGCCCTTTGCATAAGACTTAGTGACACCGATTAGTTCAATCATAGATTTGTCCTTTCTCAGTATAGGTCAGCTTAACTGCATACGCAGTAAAATCCTGTTTTTAGTGATCAATCCTTTATGAATT
>CAZZEY010000295.1:0-2103 GCA_964653445.1 uncultured Syntrophaceticus sp.
TTAAATAAGCTATTAAAATAAATATCTCCCTCCTATTGGTTGACAACCGCCCGCTGGCTTAGGTCTGTATACATAATACCTCGCCTCATCTCAGATGCTGTAATGTGTTCAGCTTGTAATTTTTCTGACAGGTACCCGCAGGCATCCCAGGGATCAACCCTTTCCCCACATGTAAAAACATCTACCGCGGCATAACCCAGTTCGGGCCATGTATGTATTGCCAGATGGGACTCGGAAATCACAACAACTCCACTTACCCCTTGAGGGCTGAATTTATGGAAGACACTTTCACGTATTTCTGCTCCTGCAAATAAAGCTGCATCAACCATATGCTTTTTTACCAACTCTAAATCATTCAATACTTCAAAACTGCAACCATAGAATTCAGCTAAAATATGACGCCCCAAAGAGTTAATATTGGTCATTTCTCGACCTCCCTTACAAAATAATGATAATAAGAGCTAAAACAGCACATATCATCGATATAACCATTATTACGGGGTCCTATCGATAATCCTCTTAAATTTTAGCATCTCTCATTCATTTGTCAATTAATTTTTATCATCAGAAATCATGTGATGCGGCCAGTTCCTTCAGCACAAGATAGAATAATGTCGCTGCGGGAAAAATAATAGCAGTAGCCGCGGCAACAATCCCTGAATCATTGAACAGTAAGGCCATAAATGCTCCTAAAACAGCTCCGGCAAGACCGGCTGCTATGGCCGGATTTTTGGTCAGCAGACTTCTGAATAACCCTACAGGGCGATAAAAAAGAATTCCCAGTGCCAGCAAACTGCTCAACAAAACCCTGATCCAGATGGTGGACCTGATGAGTTTGTAGTTCATAGATATTTTCCGAACAACCGTATCTATAATCACTGAGAACCCTGAGTTGTGTACTGCTGCTGCAAATTGGCCGAAATGTGAACGGAGTTCAGGCGGCCTCATATAATCGAAAATAAACACCCCTAAACATAATACGCCTACAACACCCAAAGCTATGATAATATTGCGCGGCCTTATGTGTATGCGTAATAAACGAAGAAAAGTGAAAATAAAAGCGATTAAACTAGCTGTGAAACCACCAAAATTGCTTCCCCACCAGGGAGCTCCCAGTACAACCAGCACAGATATAAACACAATACCTGTAATCAGATATTGATAAATAGTTTGTGTGTTTAAACGCTGAACCAAAAGGGATACACCAACAATGGATGCTCCCAGAAGAACCCCCATATACTCGTTTCCAATACCATAATAACGAGCACCACCCATAGGGTCATAACTTAACACAGCATATTTTTGCAGATAACCACCTGTGACTGTATCCAGCAGAATTCCTAAAACTGTAGCTATACACAAAAAAATCAAAGGGTCGACGAAATTACGATTTCGGGCTAACAAGAGACTTAGCAGAACCAAAGCAGTCACGATGACCACACAAAGAAGCAAATATAACCATATATTGGCGTTTGGTAAAAACCCAAGCAGCAGCCAGGTCAGCGGCACCGCGAGAAGAGCTAATGGCAGAGGTATCAGATAAAGTGCTTTTTTGGGATCAAAAAACATAAAAAACAGAATACCAGCCATAACAAGAAGATGAATAAAAACATAACCTTTAACCATTGAGGGACGAAGATAAGAAGCAAAAATAATTCGTTCCTGAATATTCTGCATAACACTCAAGTTGTTTTCTTCTGGTACAACATGCCAGGCTCTGCCTGTAGTTGAGGAAAAAGGTGCCTGCAAATAGGAGGCGATACTTGGTGCAATATCTGTTAAAGTGATAATTCCTGTCTGTCTGGTAGTAGGAGTTGCCAATAACCCCTCTTGCATTCCTTCACCCTGAGCGGCAATAAATCCAAAAAACCTGCTGCTGGAACTTTTGTCATCAGTAGGAGTTGTTGTTATAGCAAGAACCATGCTGTTAGATAAATCTGTTTTCTGCATCAAGAAACCAATATAATCATCAGTTTTGGCATCGATGTAGAGATTGCTAATGGTTTTCCTGTTGCCATCAAATGTACCACGATACCTATTATTAAATGAGTTACCGATAGGAGTCCAACTAACGGTATCGCTCCCATTGATTCCGCAAACGGA
>CAZZEY010000296.1:0-2090 GCA_964653445.1 uncultured Syntrophaceticus sp.
ACAGAAAATCTTTTTCCAATGATTAATGACCAACCACTAACCACCAACCACTAACTACTAAATGGGCTTGCTTTATTGCTTTATTTCTTTAAGCTTCATTATCATCTGACTGTTCCGCCGACCAATCAGCGCAGTGCCGCGCGGTGTTTATCCCTGCTGGCGCAGCGACCTGAGAAGGTTGTTACTCCGGAAAACGCACGGGAGAATCGTCCCCGCGCGCGGAGTTGCCTTTTCAGCGCAGAAAATGCTTGCATTATATTGAGCAGTAGCCCAAAATAATATTAGGAGAGATTTTTCATTAAAAAAGGAAGGGATTGGCCCAATGTATAGTCCCAAGGTTATAGAGCATTTTCAAAACCCGCGCTGTGTCGGCAAAATCCCAGATGCTGATGGTATGGTTACCATCGCTGAGGGCTGCGGTGATATATTCCGTTTTTATGTGAAAATACACAATAACCGCCTAGAAAAAGTGCGTTATGAGGTCAAAGGATGCCCTGTTGCTATTGCCTGCTGCAGTATGACTGCCATACTTGCTGAGGGGAAATCCCTGGCAGATGCTATGCAGATCACAAATGAGGTTGTAGAAAAAGCCCTAGGTGGGCTTCCACCTGAAAAAAAGCATTGTTCCAATCAGGCTGCAGATGCCCTTTACGAAGCTATACAGGATTACCTGTACAAACAAGCTCTTGGTGGCAATACATCCCCCGCAACATCTGGTGATGACTGGCGGAATATGTACCTGCCACGGGAAGCCCCCGGCAGCAAGGGGAATTGGAGATGATCTACCTCGATCATGCCGCCACAACCCCACTTCACCCAGAAGTAGTAGCTGTAGTGTATGATGTGATGCAAAAATGTTACGGTAATCCTTCAACACCTTATACAATCGGCCGTGAGGCCAAAGAACTGCTGGAGAATGCCCGCAAACAGGTGGCCGGCCTTATCTGCGCCCGACCAGAGGAAATTATTTTTACAAGTGGGGGAACAGAGTCTGATTTCCTCGCACTTTGGGGGGTAGTTTGCTCCCACAAGGGGCGGGGCTCTCATATCATTACCTCATCCACTGAGCATCACGCTGTGCTTAATAATTCTGCTAGCTTGGCCAAACAGCTTGACTGCACTGTCACCTATCTGCCTGTTGACAGTGACGGCCTGATCGATCCCGATGATGTAAAGCGAGCTATCAAAAGTGATACAGCACTTATATCTATCATGCATGCCAACAATGAAATAGGAACCATAGAACCGGTTGCAGAGATAGCATCTATTGCCCGGGAAGAGGAGATACCTTTTCATGTTGATGCTGTGCAGTCAGTTGGGCATATTCCAGTGGATGTAAATGAATTGGGTGTGGATCTACTATCTCTATCAGGCCACAAGTTTTATGGTCCAAAAGGAGTAGGAGCACTGTATGTGCGCCAGGGAACCCCGTTTACCAGCCTGCTGCAGGGTGGTGGCCAGGAAAAGGGTTACCGCTCAGGCACAGAAAACATACCAGGCATCGTTGGTTTGGGACAAGCGGCTGTTATTGCCCAGCGGGATATGGACAAAGAAAAACAGCGTCTGGAAAAAATGCGTGATGCACTAATCAAAGGGATCGAAGAACAGATACCAGGTGCACGGCTGAACGGCCACCGCACAAAGCGCCTACCGCATAATGTTAATTTTGCCTTTCCTAATATAGAGGGAGAATCACTGCTGTTGGGCTTAGATCTACAGGGGATTGCCATCTCATCAGGTTCTGCCTGCAGTACAGGCTCTGAGGAGCCTTCCCATGTGCTGCGTGCACTTGGTTTGCCTGATCAGTACCTCAGTGGAGCTGTTCGCCTGAGTTTGGGCAGATCCAATACAGAAGAAGATATTCCCACTGTCATTGAAGCCCTGGCCAACCTTGTCCAAAAATTAAGCCAACTCTTCTCTTCATAGACCGATCACCGTTCACTCGGTCACTCGGTGCCAGGCTTGCTTTATTGTCTTATTGAAACACCCACCCAACAGTAGGGGGTCATCATTTTTCCGACCTCCGACTTCCAGCTTTCATTCCCACTTCCCACATCTTACTTTATTGTCTGGTTAGGATTATTGGGAGA
>CAZZEY010000297.1:0-2086 GCA_964653445.1 uncultured Syntrophaceticus sp.
TGGGATCTACACAGCAGTTTTCATCCATCTCACCAGTGTGATCATCAATCAAAGCTCTGCTTTTATTCATGTGGCTTTTTTGAGGGAAACCCCTCTCGTGGCACTGGAAATCCTGATCGGACTGGCATCCATCTACGGTGTCTACCTGGGTATTGAGGTCATCGCCCGGCAGAATGAACTGGTATGGCCGGTTTGGGTGCTGTCCATTTTAATCATCATTCTTTTAGTAGCTGAGGGGATCAATCTTGATAACTTCAGGCCATTTCTGGAAAAGGGGATCATGCCGGTCATCAAAGGCAGCGCCCTTGTTACCCCCTTCCGGGGAGAAATATTTCTACTGCTCATGCTGTTCCCCTACCTCAACAAAAAACAGGAGGTATATAAAAGCGCAGTGTACTATCTGCTCACAACAGCTGCTTTATTGGGAATAATCACAGCGGCAATAATCGGGGTCTTCGGTGATCTGATTCCTGTCTATATGGTTTACCCCGCCTATGATCTCGCCCGCTATATCTCTTTAGCCCGATTTTTGGAACGCATTCAAATCCTGATCGTGGTTATGTGGATCTCCGGTGTGATCGTTAAAATGGCGGTATTCTTTCACTCAGCTGCCATTGCCGCAGCCACCACCTTGGGTCTTAGAAATTACCGGGTAACCCTATTGCCGATTTTGGCATCTACCATCATCATCAGCAGGTTATTTTATGGTGATCATTTGCGTTTGATAAATTTTCTTTCTAAAATATTTCCCTACTATGGGCCTGCAGTAGAGCTGTTGATACCTGCATTGGTTCTATTGATCGCTGTTATCCTGAAGAAAGGTGGTAATAGCTAACATGGTTATGCTTTTTCGTAAAATAATATTCTTTTTGCTGGTTATTATACTCCTCTTCACCTCCGGCTGCTGGAACAGAAGAGAAATGGATACACTGACCGTCAATTCTGCTCTGGGCTTTGACCTGATCGAGACCAACGGAGAAACTAAAATCCTGCTGTCTGTGTTGACAATCAAGCCATCCCAGGCTATCAATGGTGCCGGAGGTATGACTGGAGGAGGTGCAGGCCAACAGCAACCGGCAACAACCGGGCAGGTGATCTCCATCACCGGAGACACTATCCAGGATGCGGTGCGCAACTGGAACCAGTGCTCCTCAAGGCAACTCTTCATGGCTCATACTGTGCTCTTTGTGATCGGTGAAACAGTTGCTAAGGAAGGGATCGGCTGGGTGATCGATTTCGGCACCCGCAACCGGGATATACCGGAGAGGGCATTGGTTGTGGTCTGTGAAGGTACAGCCCGTGACGCTCTCCAGGCACAACCTGAGTTTGAGCCCCTGCTCTCCACAGAGGTCTATAATATACTGAATCAAAATAGATATTTCACTTCCAAAAGCAAAGCAACTGATATCATCGAAACAATGTATGATCTCTTGACTCCAGGCAGAGATGTTTCATTGGCATTCCTGAAAACCTTTGTTCCACCGGAAAAGGGCTCTTCAGTTAGACAAACACCACAGTCCATTGATGGAAAAGATAGTGAAGGTGAACAGCCGGATCATAAAGTTCCAACTGTGGCGGGAGCGGTTGTCTTTCGGGGTGAAAAAGCGGTAGGGCGGCTAAATGAAGCGGAAACCCAGGGTATGTTGTTTATCATGGGAGAAGCACAAGGGGGAATAATTTCGGTGGCCTTTGACTCCACTGGGAAAAACACCTCATTTCTTTTTCGAGATGTGAATACAAAAGTAAAAACAGTGATCGAAAAGAATGAAATCAGCTTTCAGGTGGAGATCAAGGGAACAGGAGAACTGATCTCAGCAGCACCGGGAACCATAGATATTACAAATAGGAGTGATATTCAAAAAATGGAGCATATGATCAACAAGGAGGTGGTATACCGCTGCCGGAAAGCGGTTAACAAAGCACAGGAACTGGGGTCAGATCCCTTTGGGTTTGGGGATAAGCTCCATCGCACCCACCCAGGGGTTTGGAAGGAGATCGAAGACCGCTGGGAAGATATCTTCCCTCATATTAGAGTAAGCATCACAGCAGAATTTTCTGTAGAGCACTCAGGGCTGATCGATAAATC
>CAZZEY010000298.1:0-2049 GCA_964653445.1 uncultured Syntrophaceticus sp.
TAAAACGGTTTTCTTACACCTTTAAGCTGGGAAAACAAACCGTGGGGAAAACTGCACTTATCAAGGTGATATATGATTTCTCATGTTGATAAGGCCAGCGTATTTATTCTTCTACCTCAACTATCATCTCTATTTCAACCGGCACATTCATAGGGAGTGCAGCAGCCCCAACTGCTGACCTAGCGTGGATTCCCTTATCCCCAAAAATCTCTGCCAAAAAATCAGAAGCACCATTAACCACTTTGGGCTGGTCAGTGAATCCTGGATCACTGGCCACATAACCAACAACCTTGACAAATCGTTTTACCTTATCCAGGGAACCTATCTGCTGCTTGATTACAGCCAGACAATTAACAGCAGCAGCTTTAGCTGCCTCATAAGCTTCTTCTAGTGATACCTCTTTTCCCACTTTACCTGTATACTTCAGTTCTCCGTAAACAGTACACAGCTGTCCGGAAATATAAAGCATATTTCCGCTGCGTACCGCAGGAACATATGAGGCAACAGGTTTTGGTGCACTGGGTAAAGTGATACCAACTTCAGCTAGGCGCTTTTCGATCTCCAAATTGATATCCTCCTTTATCAGATGCGGAATCTTATTGTTGGATCTTTATTTATCAATTTTACATCTTTTCTACCGCAGTCTCCGGCCGCAGCACCTGAATCCAAATATTGCCCCTAGGAAAAATTAGCTCCTGGCCATTGGAGTCGAAAAACTTTGTTGGTGAATCCATAGAATCCTTACGCCAGGTACCCTCCTGATACTTGCCAGCCAAAAAATACTCAGCCCTGCCGCTGCCTATTACCTGAATATCGATACAGGCGGTTCCATCCCCCCTATGATGATGGTCAGCATACTGGAGCACTACATTGGTAACCGCAATCTGTTCCCCACTCTCACGGTCACTGTGAGGAGAGCCATTAATTGACCGAAGATATTTCCTTTTACCCGCAGCAAAATCATAGGATACATTATATCCATTTCCATAGCTGAAGGAGATTTCTTGATAATCGGGACCACCATCAGGTAGATCGCCAAACTGCCAGTGGGGTTTTATATCCACTTCTCTTCCTGATGTCGCCTTATCTATATTTAAATAAACATTATGTGGTGCCTTTCTTGTCTGATCCCGCCTGTACTCTCCATTATTTGCGAATTCGTCCAGGTCATCGATCCCCCAGTTCTTTATATTAGCTGCAGCATCCTTTGATCCACCTACATGTGCATATATGGCATCCCATTCCTTACAGATCTGCAGATAATAGCTGCGGGCACTGCGCACAGGGCCCACCTCAGATGGTGGATCCCCGGCAAATAGTGCCATAAACCGGGTGATCTTCGCCTCAGCCTCCATCTCATAAACCACACCTGCTGCCCCTAAACCTGTCTGGGGTCTGGCTGGACCAAGGTTGTCCACCATAACAGCGATTAAAGGAACAACCTCACCCACCTTCTGTCCTGTTATAGGATCGGTAACACCTGTTTCCTCTACCTCTTTATCAGGCTCAATAACACCATCCTGGGATTCACTTTGCTGTGCACATCCGCCTAAGCAAAAAATCATAATAAATACCAGTAACAAGCACAAATAACACATAAAATTACGGGCTTTCTTGATCAATATTCAGTGAACCCCTTTCTATTGCCCATTTAAGGCAAAACAGCAGATTTTATGCAGCCATTCTACCACTTCATATATATGCAGTCAATTCTTGTGAAATAATATTTTCCATATATTAAGGAAAAACTAAACCCAGAGGTGATGAAAATGCCAACTGGAAAGACACCAAAAGCAAAAAAGAAAACAAAAAAGAAACCAGGACCACACGAACAGTTGAAATGGGAAACCGCCCGAGAACTGGGTCTGGAAGATGATCTAGCCAATTCCGGTGAGCAGCTTTCGGTCAGGGAAGCGGGTAAAATAGGCGGCCAAATGGTGAAGAAACTGATTAATGCAGGCAAACAGGCACTTGCCAAAGAAAAGAAGGATTTTCCACAGCAGTAGAGAATAACTAAAAAAACACATATCATCCGAGTTCTCTGACCTA
>CAZZEY010000299.1:0-2019 GCA_964653445.1 uncultured Syntrophaceticus sp.
CGGTGATTAGTCGTCAGAAAAAACTTAAGCCTGTATCATAGCAGAGATCTGCTCCACAGGCAGTTTTTAATCAATTATCCTTTTCCTCCTCAACCCAAGAGAAAAAAGTTATTTAGCTGACAGAATCTTTTAATGCTTTACCAGCCCGGAAAGCTGGTACCCGTGAGGCAGCGATCTGAATCTCTTCACCGGTCTGAGGGTTGCGACCTGTACGGGCTGCCCTTTCTCTAACCTCAAAAGTGCCAAAGCCAACCAATTGAACTTTATCACCTTTAGCAAGTGCTTCCTCAATTGCGGCAAAAACAGCATTCACTGCTTTTTCTGCATCCTTTTTGGGCATTCCCGATTTTTCTGCAACACTGCCGATCAGTTCTGCCTTATTCAAGTAGATCCCTCCTAAAAGAAATTTCTGGTTCGGCTACCTAATTCGCCAGAACCCTTTAAACTCCTGCTGCTTCAAGATTTTTTTACAAAAAAATATCAATTTTGGTCTTCAGCTTTAATTTCATCCCAAATACTATCAAGTTCTTCCAGGCAAAGTTCTCCTAAGCGCAAACCCCGCTCCTCTGCCTTCCTTTCCATTGTGCAGAATCTTTGTGTGAATTTATCTACAGCGCCACGCAGTGTTTCTTCCGCATCAATACCCAGCAGACGGCATGTGTTCACTGCAGCAAACAGAAAGTCTCCCAATTCCTCCTGGAGTGCCTTTTTATCTCCGCTTTCCCAGGCTTCCCTGACTTCCTGCCATTCCTCTTCCACTTTCAGTGCTGCACCTTCTGCCTGCGGCCAATCAAATCCCACCAAAGCAGCTTTTCCCTGCACCTTCTGCGCTCTCTGTAAAGCCGGCAGATACCGGGGGACTCCAGCTAGCATGGATTTCGGTTCTTCTCCCTCATCCTGTTTGATTTCTTCCCAGTTCCTTAATACTTCAGCAGCACTGCTGACATCTGTTTCACCAAAAACATGGGGATGCCTGCGGATCATCTTTTCTGTAATTCCGGCAACCACCTCATTTATGGTAAACTTTCCGGCACGCTCTGCCAGTGCTGTATGAAAGATAATTTGTAGTAATAAGTCTCCCAATTCTTCGCAAAGTTTATGCATATTACCTTCATCTATGGCATCAAGCACCTCATAGGTTTCTTCGATCAAGTACTTTTTCAGAGTCTGGTGGTTCTGCTGCCGGTCCCAGGGACAGCCTTTGGAACTGAGAAGGTTGTCCATCACATCCACCAAAGGATCTAAAGGATATCTTGCCATATGTCCAGACTCTTTTGCTACAGCCCCTGTAAGTGGAGGCACATAAAGACTGGTCAGGTGATCTACTTCCTGCCGGTCCAGTTCATAAAGGGGGATTGTAAGCACCTGCTCACTGCCCCTTACCCCTGCAGCACGGACTAGAAAAACCTGGTGGTCATCCGGATAACTCTCCATCAGAGTGAGTTTGACCTCTGAGGCCAGTGCTCTGCTGTAGAGTTGCATAATGATCAAGCCTGTCCCAGGAAGGCAGACTTGTTGAGAACCACCGCAGAAGGAAAAACTATCAGCGATCAGCAGGCCCTCACCGGGATCGATCCCCAGCAATGGATAAAGGGAATCCAAAAATGAAGGAGCTGTGAGTATCTCGAGGTCTATATCCCTTTCCCGCAGCAGTCTGATAACTGTCTCCCCTACCAGAGGGCTGCCGGGTACTGCGAAAACAATTGCCCCCTCCTGTTTGGATGTTTCAACAAGAAAATCAGCCATGGCGTCGTAGACCTGTTCAAAGGTTCCATACTTCTCATAAAAATGATCCAGGGAATGTAAACCTATCCCTTCCCTTTGTATGTATGCAGCAACCGGATGTCTCTCTGTGCGCAGATAAACAGGATAACTGCGCAGTAGACTCATGTTGCGCGGCGGCAGGTCCAAAATATCACCTGGACCTAATCCCACTGCATAAATAATACTGGATGGCATAATGATCTGCTCCTTTTCCTATTTCCTAAAAAAATAGCGCATCTTTAATACTCTAATCTC
>CAZZEY010000300.1:0-2016 GCA_964653445.1 uncultured Syntrophaceticus sp.
CTATGATGGCAGCATGATTAATGTGGTGGAACGTCCTGAACATGAATATAGCGCAGCTATAATAGTTGAAAGGAATGACAGCGCCGATGGTAAAATTGAGGCTGTCGATTATGCCACCAAAACCATCGTTGAAATGATTGACTTCTCTGAAAGGATGAAGCCGCACAGGGTAGCATTGGATGGCAATGTTTTGAAAGTAACCGCGCCGGAACGCCTGGATGTGGAGTTGGGAAAGTTCAGCAGGGAATTTGTAGTGAGCCAAATATTAGGTGATGCAATGCCCGAATCTGACCCTTTTGGCCACTTCACTATCCATGGTTCACAGTTGCTTTATCTGCGTGTACCTGCAGGTCTGGAGGTGCAGTCGGAAGCTGCTATTCAGTTTGTCGAAAAATGATGGGGATTTTCGCGCGCGGGATGAAATCGCTGGGATGAGGGATAATTATAATCGGACGGTGCCAGGCTTGCTTTATTGCTTTTAGGCGGGATTACCTGTATATAGGGTTGTGATAGAAGTTAGGATGAGTTATATGAAAACAGCGATTTTTTTAGGGGCTGGGGCTTCTAGTGAAGATGGTGCTCCACTGCAGAGCGAGATCTTTAGTAAGTATTTCAGCGGGCTGGGGGGCGCAGGTTTATCGCAGGGGAATGGCGATGAGAAAGCTTTGGTCAAATACTTTCAGAAGATGTTTGGTATTGATGTTTCTGCCTGCAGCTCCGATATTATTTACCCTACATTTGAGGAAGCAATGGGAATCCTGGATTTAGCAGTTATGAGGGATGAGAGTTACATGGGATTTACAAACCATGAAATCATGTCTCTGAGACACTATTTGGTAAAGCTGCTGGCCTGTGTGATTGGGTGTGAGATGGACAGGCCGCAAACCAAAGGGACCAGCCGGAACATAGATTCCGGTCAGCCAGAGCCAAGCCACCATAAGCAGCTTGTCCAAAATCTCATTGTAAATGATAAGATAAGTGAAGCGGTCTTCATGAGTACAAATTATGATATTCTGATAGATAATGCTTTGGCTTTTCACTCACAGGAGTTCAATCTGAACTATGGGATAGAGTTTACCAATACAGCATCCCGAGGCCCACTGCCTGAAAAGTCAATTAATCTCTTTAAATTACACGGTTCTCTCAACTGGCTTTATTGCCCCGGCTGCAGCACCATGGAGCTTACACCTTTTGAGGAAACAGCGGTATATTCCTTTAAGTGCAGTGCCTGTGGTTCTGAATTTTCCACCCTGATTGTGCCGCCAACTTATTTCAAAAGCCTTACCAATGCTTATTTGGGGATGGTTTGGGTAAAAGCTGAATTAGCTTTGAGAGAAGTACAGCACATTATTTTCTGCGGTTATTCCTTTCCAGATGTGGATATGCATATCAAGTATCTGATCAAGCGCATCCAAAATTATCGCAAACACGATCTTCTCATTACAGTTATCAACAATCATGATGGAAAAACAGATGAAGCAAAGGAAAATGAGAAAAACCGCTTCCAGCGATTTTTGGGGAGCAGTGTCCATTATACTGATGCAAGCTTTGGGGAGTTCGCCAGCGACCCATTGAGATACTGGAAGTGAGAGGGGCACCGCGCGCGGGGACGGTTCTGGCGCGCGGTTTTCGCGTGAGGGGACAGATCTACTGATCTGAAACCGCGCGGCGGGACGGTTCCTCCGCGCGGTTTTCGCGCGGCAGAACCGTCCCGGTGATCGGTCTGGTTACATCGGAAGGTATTTAACTTGATTTCTGCCGGCGGCTTTCGCTTCGTATAAGGCTTTGTCAACAACCAGAAACAGCTGCTGGGGGGAGCTGCTCTCGTCTGGAACTGTGGAAGTGACCCCTATGCTGACCGTAACCCAGGGGTGTACTGATGAGTGTTGATGGGGAATGTGGAGCTCTTCAATGGTTTTACGCAGCAGCAGGGCCATGTTGATCACTTCAATCTTTTCCAGCCCAGGCATGATTACGACAAATTCCTCTCCACCGTAGCGGACTACCAGGTCACTG
>CAZZEY010000301.1:0-1996 GCA_964653445.1 uncultured Syntrophaceticus sp.
GCCCGCTTTTGCTCTATCAATTTTCTTATTACGCTTGACATTGATAGATATATTGATGTTGGCTGTATTGAGTCTGTCCATCACAGCAGTAATAACATCCATCGGTATCCTGATAGATTTTAGCCGCCCCTATTTTGACTGGGAGGATCCCCAGAAGGCTGTCAAAAACAACCTGAATGTACTGTTTATCATGCTTATCACTATAATCTTTCTGGCCATTATGGCTGGTGTCAGTGTGGGACTATATATGTTTGCTCCCTGGTGGCTGGGGTATTCTCTCCTTCTCCTCCTAGCCACTGTCATCTCAGCAGGTCTATATTTTCGGATCCTTTCAATAGCTGAGCGAAAATACCAGCATTACGAATTATAGTAGCTTCCTCAAATACAGGTATGCAGTACACCTACTGCATACCTTAATATTTCCTTTTCCCTATTCACAACTGGAACATCTGCAGCTTGATATTTCTATAAATAATTTTCGACAGATGGTTTGCAAAAAATGCACTTAATATTGCAATATATTGCAGGTTATGTCATAATGTATTTGATATTGCATTATATGGGGTATTATCGCATGGTGCTGCATTTTTAAAGAAGGAGTTTTCAACTATGCGCGGCTACATCAGAGATAAAATTGAACATTATACAGCAGAACTCATGCAAGCCCTGGACAGTAATGACTATCTGTCAGCCATTAAGCTGCGTGCAGTGCAGAAAGAACTGCAGGAACTGCTCAGTATGCTTGACGATCAGGAGAATGCATTACCAACTGCAGAGAATGATTTGCAAAACTTTTACACCACCAGTGAAGCAGCAAAAATTTTAGGAGTCCACCCCAGCAGTGTAACCCGCAGAGCAGCCTCTTTAAATGGGCAGAGAATTAGCGGTAGATGGTATTACCCCAAAAAGACTATCGATGAGGAAAAAATACGCTCCCAGGGTAGAAAAAAACCCGGGAGGAAACGCAAGTAATAATTTATTGTAAAGGAGGGTAGGCGACACTGGAACACTTAATCGGTTACCCACTTCCACAGCAGCAAATTAAGTTGCAGAACAAACCTCGCATCAGAAAGACACACATTATAATTGTATCATCTATTCTACTATTAGCACTTTTATTATTAAGTTTTATCCACCTTCAAAATACTGCAACTGCTCTCAGTTACCAGGTTCAAAAATCAGCTGCTGCTATTGAAGAATTAAAACGAGAAAATACAACATATGAACTCCAGATACTTAAACTGACATCACCGGATAGAATAGAGTACCTGGCCAGGGAAAAACTCGGCATGATCGAACCAAATGCTGTGTTATTAGAAAGCCAAAAAATTTCAGAGAACGAAAAAAGCCCCTCCTTATAGCTTGGGGCTTTTTTTTATTCTAAATAATCCTTCAGTTTTTTGCTTCTGGTAGGATGTCTCAGTTTGCGCAGAGCCTTAGCTTCAATCTGCCTGATACGCTCTCTGGTCACTTTAAACTTCTGCCCCACCTCTTCTAGTGTCCTGGCTTTCCCATCCTCAAGACCGAAGCGGAGACGCAGCACATCCCTTTCTCTGGGGGTCAGGGTTTCCAGCACCTCTTCCAACTGTTCTTTTAGTAGTATAAATGACGCAGCCTCTGCTGGTGCTAGAGCATCCTCATCTTCAATGAAATCCCCAAGATGGCTGTCTTCCTCCTCACCGATAGGTGTCTCCAGGGATACAGGTTCCTGGGCGATCTTCATAATTTCCCGCACACGATCCTCAGGAATATCCATTTCCTGAGCGATCTCCTCAGGGGTTGGATCCCTCCCCAACTCCTGCATCAACTGCCGATTAATCCTGACCAGCTTGTTGATGGTCTCCACCATATGCACAGGTATGCGGATGGTACGAGCCTGATCGGCAATCGCCCTGGTAATCGCCTGCCTGATCCACCAGGTGGCATATGTGCTGAACTTAAATCCTTTGCGGTAGTCAAACTTCTCCACTGCTTTGATCAAGCCCAAATTGCCCTC
>CAZZEY010000302.1:0-1992 GCA_964653445.1 uncultured Syntrophaceticus sp.
TCGCCAAAACAAGGTTGTTGCCGGCAGTGGGAAATGGGGGAGGTCCCAGGAACCAGATGTTGTTGACCCCAGCTAGAATTGTTGATGCTGAAACCGTGGAAGCAGTTCACAGATTTCGGCATCAGGTATGGGCTGTTAAAAACACTTTAAATTCAAGGGGAAGTGCTTTATTGGATGTAACTGCCGCGCTCATTATTTTGGGACTGCTTGCTCCGGCCTTGATCAGCCTCTTTAATACAAGTGCTGTATTCGCGAAATATGCTTCTACTCACACTAGAGCACTTAACTGTGTTCAGGGTGTCCTGGAAGAGCTCAAAGCTTTACCTAAATGCAGGTGGGGGGGTGCTCTGGGTGGTGGTGAGGATTTCATTCGGCTGGATGCCGCAGAGGGGAGCGATCACAAGGGTTTGATGATAGCACTGACCTCAGGTACAGGGGAGGGGCAGGTAAGAAAAATAACAGGTTATGATCCGGAAACAAAGACCGCTTTTGTTGATCCAGCCTGGGTAACTCCACCTGTTCAGGGAAAAACCAACTATGTGCTCTTGCAGGACCGTCCTGACCGCGCTCACTTAGCAATCAACACCTGTCATACTAATAATGACACACTGTCAGCAACTGTTAGTTTTTCAGATCAGAAGCAGGCAGTTCCCATAGAGATTTCCCTTACCACAGATCTGCCGGGGTGGTAGATGTGGATGAGCGGGGTTTTACCCTGGTGGAAGTGATAATAGCTTTAACGATTTTGACCTTTCTTTTCACAGTGGTATCCTACATCCAGGCAAAGGGTGCGACTGGTTATGCTGTTACCAGCCAGCAGGTTGAAGTGCAGGAAAGCCTCAGGATTGCCCTCAGTAAAATGAGCACCGAGCTTAAAGCTGCCAGTGCATCAACCATCAGTATCACTGATTATGGACGCAAAATTTCCTTTAAAACATCTGCTGGCACATCTGGATTCCGCTTTGATCCAATTGGTCGTGAATTGGAAAAGTATATCAATGGTGTATGGCTGCCCTTTGCCAGCAATATTGAGGATGTATTTTTTCAGTATGATCCAGAGCTTGCATTTATTGATATAACAGTAAAGGGGGAAAATGGTACCAGTGGGGTGCAGGAGTTGAAAACAGGAGTATGTATACGGGTCAGGTGACAGTTACTGATGAAGAAGCTATTTCAAGATCAAAAAGGGATGGGGATTGCTCTCATCATCATATTGACCGCTTATATTTTTGTCATGGGGAGTGCAGCTTTAGCTTTGGCCACCTCCTCCCGCAGAAACGCCGGTCTTGAAGTCTGCCGGCAGAAGGCCTATTACACAGCAGAAGCTGGAGTAGAACAGGCGCTCTCTATTATCAGGTCCGGCCGCCTGGATATGTCAAAATTGGAGTCAGGTACCCTTTCTCTTGTACCTGATTACATTACCAGAGAATACGCAGATGGGCAGATCAGTTATGTAAATGTGTCCAAAACAGGAGGAAGTGAGGAACAGTATAACATCACCCTGGAAAGTTTGGGCGTTTTTCAGCAGGCTGTCTGCAGCCTGAAGGTGGATGCTGAAGTAATTTCTGCTGTTGAACCCCCATTCTTATATACAATTAAGATTTTATCATGGAAGATTAATGAGTGAACCGTTCCGATGATCGCTCGGTTGTTAGAGGAGTGAAGTGGATTGCCTCGGGTAATAAAGAGGTTATGTAAACCAAATGGTTTTACCCTCATTGAACTGACAGTGGTACTGTTGATAATTGGGCTGGTGACTGTTACAACAGGGCCGCTGACCAGCAAAGGGATTGCTCATTTTAACCTGCACAACTCATCCCATCTTTTGGCTGCTGATATCAGGGAACTGCAGCAGCTGGCTTTATGTGATAACAGTTCACAATACCTGATCACCTTTTTTACAGAGCATTATCGCATGACAAAGTCGAGCTATCCTTCGCCAAAAAGGATTGGCACCACATATTTGCCTGCAGGAGTCAGAGTGGAGCACAC
>CAZZEY010000303.1:0-1978 GCA_964653445.1 uncultured Syntrophaceticus sp.
AAGAAAGGAGAGTAAACTATGCCGGTAGAAATTCTGAAAGAAAAATTTACAGGCACAGTTCAGGAAGTAGTGCTCGGCGCAACCAAGGAAGAAGGCGGAACAAGAGCCTATACAGTTAAACTAGGCGGAAGCTCCACACTTCCTTTTCTCCAGTATGAAGGCGAAATTCCGAATCGTCCGGTAATCGCTTTTGAGGTCTGGGATATTAAGCCTGATTGGCACGAGTCTTTTGAACCGTATTATGGTGATGTTTGGGATGATCCCGCAGCCTGGGCTAAAAAGGCTGAAGAGTTAGGAGCAGATGTTATCTATCTTCATTTAAAAGGTGCAGATCCAGAATTAGAAAATTCCAAAACAGCGGATGACTGTGCTAAAACTGTCAAAGCTATATTAGAAAACACAGGTGCTCCTTTAATTGTCCAGGGACCTGGACACCCGGACAAAGATAATGAAGTTCTCCAGGCTGTGGCAGAAGCAGCTGCGGGAGAAAATATTGCTCTCGGTGTAGCTGAGAAAGATAATTACCGCTCTATTGCTGCTGCTGCTATGATGGGAAAACACTGCATAATCGGCCGTTCACCTGTTGATATCAACATTTTGAAACAGCTGAACATTATGATCACTGAGATGGGTGTAGCTCCTGAAAAGATCATCAATGACCCCATGTCCAGTGGACTGGGCTATGGAATCGAATACTCATATTCCATCATGGAGCGCGCACGTTGGGGAGCCCTGATCGGTGATAAGATGATGGCATTCCCAGTAGTTTGCTTAGCTGGTCCAGAGGCATGGCGTGCAAAAGAATCATATGCTCCTCTTGAGGATGCAGGCCCTGGTTGGGGTGAGCAGAAGCCGAGAGGAATTATGTGGGAAGCTATGACCGCTGCAGCTCTCCTGCAGGCAGGTGGAGATCTTGTTTTGATGAGGCATCCAGAAGCGGTCAAATTGATGAAAAAGCACATTGATGATTTGATGAAACCTAATAACTACTAGACCTGAGGTCAAGGTGGGAAATTTAATTAAATAGGAGGAGGTAAGCCCATGGCCTTTTATATGATTGGTGAGAGAATCAACGGTATGTTTAAAGATATCGGTGAAGCTGTTGCCAAATTTGACCCCAAACCTATTCAGGAGTGGGCAAAAAAGCAGGATGAAGCCGGCGCAGCATACCTGGATATCAATGTTGGCCCAACAGCAGCAGACAGGGTAAAATCCATGCGCTGGATGTGCGAAGTTGTGTCTGAGGTCAGCGATACTCCGATTGCTCTTGACTCGACAAACTATGATGCTATTGAAGCTGGATTAGAAGTCTGCAAACCAGGTGCATTAATTAACTCCTGCCCTGCGGAAAGACCGAAAATTGAGCGCGTATTTCCCATGGCTAAGAAATATGGAGCCAAGATCATTGCTTTGACCATGGACAAGTCCGGTATTCCTAAGAGTGCAGATATGCGTGTTGGTTTTGCGATGGAGTTAGTAGCTGCAGCTGATGAGTTTGGTCTTTCACCAGATGACCTGTTTATAGACCCGCTCATTCTGCCATGCAATGTTGCACAGGATCATGCTCCTGAAGTTCTGGAAGCCCTGCGCCAGATTAGGATGCTCTCTGATCCCGCACCACATACAACATTAGGGCTCAGTAATGTTTCCCAGGGCACCCCGTTCCGCCCGTTGATTAACCGTATTTACTGTGTTATGGCTATGACCTGCGGGCTTGATTCTGCGATTATGGATGTCAACGATGATGAACTGGTAGATGCCATTGCAACAGCAGACATGCTGCTGAATAATGCAATATACTGCGATTCTTATGCAAAGGTGTTCAGAAATAGGTAGTAGATAACTATAGTAAGGTCCCGTCTTTATGACGGGACCTTACTAAAAATATTTTTAATCAGATGGTGGGGTGTGGATGGAAGTTTAATAGGGGGAACTCAATGAGCAAAAAAGAAAATCTAACACAGGGAGAAAAAGCAGA
>CAZZEY010000304.1:0-1976 GCA_964653445.1 uncultured Syntrophaceticus sp.
TTCTCTTTACCCAGCCCATTAAAACAACATCCTGGCCGGTGTTATCTAAAGTGAGTTCCCCACAGGTATGAGTTCTTTTTAATTCCCCGTTGCCTTCCACAATTATTGCCTCCTTAATTCAGCAAAGACTTTAGGTATTCCAATAGATTTTCCCGGGACAGCTCCAGCTGGTCCCCTTTTACCATGTCTCTGAGGACAACCCTGCCCTCCTGCATTTCTTCCAGACCAAAAATCACCACATAACTTACACCCAACTTGCTTGCCTGCTTCATTTGAGACTTAAGGCTGCGGCACATCAAATCCTTTTCCGCAGGCAAACCTGATCTTCTGAATTCCAGAAGCAGCTTAACAGCCTCTCTGTCCAATTCTCCGGTAGGATCATTCCCTGCGGTTGCAATATAGATGGTCTTTGGCTGTTCAATGGGAAGATTAACCCCCTGACCACTCAGTGCCAACAATACACGCTCCAATCCGATGGCAACCCCTACCCCGGGTATGGATAATCCACCAACAGTTTCCACCAAATTACTGTAACGCCCACCTCCTGCCAGAGAACCCTCATCAGGATCGCCTGGTGTTACTTCAAATACGGTCTGTGTATAGTAGTCAAGCCCACGTACCAGCTTTTTATCAACCCCAAAGGGTATATTGGTCAATGCTAAATATTCCTGTACCTGCTGAAAATGTGAACTGCAGTCATGACACAAATAATCATGAATATCAGGTGATCCTGCCAAAAGTTCCTGACACTCCTTTTCTTTGCAGTCCAAAACACGCAGAGGGTTTTTCTTAAGCCTGTCCCTGCAGTTTGCACACAGCAGTTCCATGTGACTTTCTGTAAACTCTTTGAGCGCTCTGCCATAAGAGGATCTACACTGAGGACACCCTACACTATTGACCAAAACTCTTAAGCTTTTCAATCCCAACTTAGTAAAAAAATCATAGGTATAACAGATAACTTCCATATCCAGTGCCGGGTCAATGCTGCCAAAAGCCTCGATCCCCAACTGGTGGAATTGCCGCATACGCCCTGCCTGGGGACGGTCATAGCGAAACATTGGTCCTAGATAATAAAGTTTCACAGGTTGGGGTTGGTTGTTCAAATGGTTCTCCAGATAGGCTCTGACAACACCTGCGGTCCCCTCCGGGCGCAGTGTAATACTTCTCCCCCCCCGGTCCTGAAAGGTATACATTTCCTTTTGCACAACATCGGTAGTATCCCCAACACCGCGCAAAAAAAGCTCTGTATGTTCAAAAATCGGAATCCTGATCTCGTGATAGCCATATATTTTACTTATTTCCCTTGCTATCTTCTCAATATAATGCCATTTCTCTATTTCACCTGGCAGCAGATCTTTTGTACCCCGGGGCGCTTTTATCAATGTTACCAACTCCTTTATACCCTCCGATTATCCCGTCAGATCCAGTGAAAATATCTATTTTAGAAAAGGATTATTTATCCTCTCACTCTTAACAGTTGTGGCAGGTCCATGCCCAGGATAGACCACATAATCATCTCCACAGGGTAAAATCTTGTTTTTTATTGAAGCGATAATATCCTGGTATGACCCACCGGGAAAATCAGTTCTACCGATAGAACCCTCAAATAGTGTATCCCCAACAAAAATAATTCCACTTCCCTTAAGTGAAATACTGCCTCTTGTATGTCCTGGGGTATGTAAAACAACCAACATCTCTTTACCAACTGTAATCTCATCACCATCTTTAAGCCTCAGATCAGGAGCCTGGCATATATATTCCCCACCCATGTATAAAGAAAGATTTTGATCAGGATCAGACAGCAGGGATGCATCTTCCTCATGGATAGCCAATTTTGCACCTGTTCCCTCAAGCACTTCGGTATTAGCTGCAATATGATCCATATGACCGTGGGTATTAACCACATATTTTACCTTTAGATTTTCTTTCTCTATCTCCTTAAGGACCCGCTGGCCCTCACCTCCGGGGTCAATCAC
>CAZZEY010000305.1:0-1970 GCA_964653445.1 uncultured Syntrophaceticus sp.
CTGGATTTCTATACCATCATCACAGATCTTGGCTGCGAATTATTTCTGGAGAGTGTCTGACACATCATTATTACAACATCAGAAAAAACTCTGGAATAAACGATCGTATCTGGCGGAAGAACTCTCCAGACAAAAGAAGGCTCAGTCACAAGAACTGTCAATAAAAACTCCCCAGCATTTCCGAAAGAAGGGCTCCAGGATTAAGCCAGACAACAAACCGAACATTGACCGAATGGAAAGGCAGTTGATCGGACGGATCAGAATGGGGGAAATCTCTGAAGCAAAAGAGATTCTAAACCAGATCCTTGGTGACATCTTTTTAAACGAGGTTCAAGGGTTGAACGTGGTCAAGGCTCGTCTGCTGGAACTATTAACAATTGTGGGAAGGGCAGCAGTCCAACAGCATACACCTGGTGAGGACCTTTTTGAACTGTACCAGGATGCTGTCCAAGAACTGCAGCAGATCACAGATATGGAGGGGTTGTCCCCCTGGACCGTGGAGATCTTTGACCGCTTAATGAACACCATCTACTACAGCAGGGATCAGTCCAAATTCAACATTGCGGAACAGGTTACACACTATCTGAAAGAACACTACAAAGAAGATATCAACATCAATAATGTAGCTGAAGCGGTACACTTTAGCCCCTATTATTTAAGCCGCCTCTTTAAAGAAGAAATTGGTCTAACCATAATCGATTATCTGACTGAATAAGGTTGATGATCAATAAATTCCCTGTCTACTATCTGACAACCTTTGATTTATCGTGCACTATTGGTACTACCTTGCTTTGTTTTTCAAACTGCACACCAGCCGACTGAACAGATGGTTAAACTACCAGCCCTGATTTTTCACTGATTCATATTTCATCCGGCCTGTCATCAAGAGCAATTTTGCCAACTGTTGATTGATCTTATTGGTTGTGCCCCTGTACAGCAGACCACCGGTAACACCTGCAACCAGCATTAAAAAGGGGCCCGAAAGCAGAAAGAGAGAATCTTCCAACCTTCTGTCCCACCACATGTGCAGCCTTGCCACACCATTTTAATACAAAGTTTCTCGCCCCTTTGGCACCCTTTTGAGCAGCATCACTGAGCACATTTACCGTTGTAAAGGCATTAACCTGAGCCAATAAGCTCACCTTTTCCTCTTTATTCATCATCTGAAGACCCACAAGAAATAACGCTACCACCAACACCTCACTTAACTGAGCCAACAGAGACGGGTGTTTTGCCAAATTTGGATACAACATACTGCCTAGCGGCCTGCAGTTCATCAGCCAGCACCAATGAGAAAACATCCCGTCCTATCTTAAATGCCCATAAGGAATTACCCAGCAGCCAAATATTATCATCCACAAGTGTACCATCAACCAGTGAGCCAAAAAAGGGAAAGGTTATTGACTTGAGCTGAAAAGTATCGATCAGCAGGTGAATCCCTACTCCAACTGCATATGTCCCGAGAGTACCCATCACTTTCCCACCGAACCTGCTAATTAGCTGTTGGGAAGATGAACCTACCTGCTGCCACTTGTTAAAAAAATAACGGAGCACAACCAACCCTAATACACTGTGAAAGAAAAAAAATCTGTGATTACCTATGCCCAGCAGGCTGATATCCAAGTCAGGTGTTTGAATCCCTTCGGTCAGTCCCCACAGGCCAACAGGGACTAAAACACCAACTTCTGCAGCAGCGGCACATCCATGTAAAACCTGGTCTAACTGTTCCCGTATCTGTTTGAGCAAATTCCAGTCAGAAATCAGCTGCTCATTTCAAGAGCCCGCCTGGCAAGGATATCGTCAATAACCCTGGCACTTTCTCTGTGTTTTTCATGGCTATCCTTTTAGCAATAAATTTTTCATCCGATACTCTGCGAGCTATATCATCCATATCTGCTCTCCCCCTATTCTATTCATTGGAGGCACTGTAGTTAACAGGGCCAACAGCTATCAAAACGAGCCAGCACAGG
>CAZZEY010000306.1:0-1956 GCA_964653445.1 uncultured Syntrophaceticus sp.
GAGAAATAACAGGAATAGGGGGTTTTAATATGCGCCCGATTTGGCAGGGAGCGATCAGTTTCGGGCTTGTCAATATTCCAGTGAAGGTTTATCCTGCGGTACAAGACAAAGACATTAAATTTCGGTTTCTACACAAAGAGTGCCACACCCCGCTTATGTATGAGCGAAGGTGCCCCACCTGTGGTCGTGCTGTATTGATGGAAGAGGTGGAAAGGGCTTATGAATATGAAAAGGGCAGGTTTGTGACAATAGAGGATGAACTGCTGGCACTGCCTGGAGATGCTTTGCATACAGTGGATATCCTTGACTTTGTTCGTTTAGAGGAAATCGATCCAATTTATTTTGCCAAACCATATTATTTATCTCCGGGAACAGGTGGTGAGAAGGCCTATAGATTGCTGCATCATGCTATGCAGGAAACCGGTCAGGTAGCTATCGCCAACACAAGGCTGCGCAATAAAGCATCACTGGTTGCACTTAGGGTTTTTAAACACTCTTTATTAATGTCTATTATGTATTATGATGATGAGATCCGTCGGGTAGATGCTTTGCTCGATCCACAAAAAAAGATGGATATTAATAAAAATGAAATTAAAATGGCAGTTGAACTGATCGGAAATTTGGCTGGTAAATTTGAGCCGGAAAAGTATGAGGATGAGCACCGCAAAACACTGGAAAAGGCTATCTCTGCTAAAATTGCCGGCCGTGAGATTGCAGTGGCACCGGCAGCTCCATCTGAAAAAGTGGTGGATCTCGTAGAAGCCTTAAAAGCAAGTTTAGAAATGACCAAAGAAAAGAAACCGGTAAAAGAAAAGCGGAAAAAAAGGAAAACAGCTGCAGCTGGCAAAGTATAGTAAAAATGGTGTGATTCTAAGCTCATGTAATCTAACATCCTTGACAAATGAGCTATTGCTATTGCAGTATTATTGGTAGAAGATGGTCATAAATTAAAGGGAGAGGATTGATATGGATGACCGCTACATTTGGGCAGCGCTGCAGATCACCCTCAATCTTAATTCTCGCAGCTTGTTTCGTCTATACCGCTTTTTCCCTTCGGGAAGGGCCTTATTAGAGTCAGATGAAGAGATAATAAAAAGAGTTCCTCATATCACACCACAAGTATGTGAACGGATCATACAGCACCGGCACATAGTTGACCCTGAACAGACGGCTCAAATCCTTAAGAAAAGCGGTACTCAAGTGGCTCTGCTGGGGGATGAAACATATCCCTTTACACTGGCCCAAATTGCGGATCCACCGGTTATCCTTTATACTAGGGGAAGATTGCCAGAACCAAATATGCCTTTGCTTGCAATTGTGGGTTCACGCAGGGCAACTCCATATGGAAAAGCTATTGCCCATCGGTTTTCTATGGATCTTGCTAAATTAGGGTGGGGAATAATTAGCGGCATGGCCCGCGGTATTGATACAGCGGCCCATGAAGGTGCACTGGATGGTGGGGGATATACTATGGCGGTGTTGGGTTGCGGCATCAATATTTGCTACCCTAGAGAGAATAAAAAATTAAAAGAGCGTATTGAAACCGATGGTTGTGTGCTCAGTGAGTTTCCTCCAGATACCGCTCCTCAGGCAAGGAACTTTCCTATCCGCAATCGTATAATCAGCGGTTGTTCTATGGGAACCCTGGTGGTTGAGGCTGGAGAGCGCAGCGGTGCTTTGATCACAGCCTATAAAGCACTGGAACAGAGTCGGGACGTTTTTGCTGTACCTGGTTCTTTGACGAGTAAATACAGTAAAGGTACAAACAACTTGATCAAACAGGGAGCAAAGTTGGTGGAAAATGTAGAGGATATTATTGAGGAATATTCTTTTCTCACCTGGACGACACCACCGGCACCGAAAAAAAGTTCAAAACCAAACTTGACCCTGGAAGAGTCTCATGTTCTACAAAATCTCGGTCTAGAACCGATTCATATAGACCAATTGGTTGAGAAG
>CAZZEY010000307.1:0-1946 GCA_964653445.1 uncultured Syntrophaceticus sp.
ACCGTAAGGTGAACAAAATTCCTGATGATCTGGGAACCGCGGTTAATGTTCAAGCAATGGTTTTCGGCAATATGGGCAGCAGCTGTGGTACCGGTGTTGCATTTACCCGGGACCCGGCCACTGGAGAGAATGCTATTTTCGGCGAATATCTGATCAATGCCCAGGGTGAGGATGTTGTCGCTGGTATCCGCACACCACAGCCTATTGCCAAACTCCAGGAGGATATGCCTGAGGCCTATGAGCAGTTTGTAAGGACCTGTTCTTTATTGGAAAAACACTACAGAGATATGCAGGATATCGAATTCACCATTGAGAATGGCAAACTGTACATTTTACAGACACGCTCTGGCAAGCGCACTGCTGCTGCGGCAGTCAAGGTGGCAGTGGATATGGTGAAAGAGGGTCTGATCTCCAAAGAAGAGGCGATCCTCAGAGTTGAGCCCGATCAGTTGAATCAAGTGCTGCACAAAAGGTTGGATCCCAAGGCGGACTTTAAGGTAGTGGCCACTGGGCTCCCTGCATCTCCAGGCGCTGCCTCAGGTAAGGCAATTTTCGATGCCGATGAAGCGGAATGCCTGGGAAATGATGGGGAAAAAGTGATTCTAGTTCGTATGGAAACAACACCTGATGATATTCATGGTGTTGTGGTTGCCCAGGGAGTTCTCACCAGCAGGGGCGGGATGACTAGCCATGCAGCAGTGGTTGCCCGAGGAATGGGTAAGCCCTGTGTCTGCGGGTGTGAGGCACTGAACATTGATTATAAAGAGAAAAAAATGACCGTTGGTGATCTTGAAGTCAAAGAAGGGGATCTAATCACCATTGATGGGAGCACCGGACAGGTGATCTTCGGCGATGTGCCCCTTGTTTCTCCTGAGATGACTGAGGAACTGCGTCTTCTCCTTGAATGGGCTGATGAGATCCGTAAATTGGGAGTTCTCACCAACGCAGATACCCCAGCTGATGCCCAGCGTGCTCGGGAGTTCGGAGCAGGTGGTGTTGGTCTATGCAGAACAGAGCACATGTTTATGGCCCAGGAACGTCTTCCCATTGTGCAGGTTATGATCATGGCCAAAACCCAGCAAGAACGGCAGGATGCCTTGGATAAACTGCTTCCTATGCAGCAGGATGATTTTTACGGCATCTTGAAGGCTATGGATGGGCTGCCAGTTATCATCAGGCTTCTGGACCCTCCACTCCATGAATTCCTACCTGATGTGGAGGACCTATCTTTAGAAATACAGCGGATGAAGCTGACCGGGGATAATTCAGCGGAGGTATCCAGAAAGCAGATGCTGCTGGAAAAAGCGCGGGCGCTGCGGGAAATGAATCCGATGCTGGGTCACCGGGGATGCCGCCTGGCAATTACTACTCCAGAGGTTTATGCTATGCAGGCCCGGGCTATTGTTCAGGCAGTTGCGCAACTGAAAAAAGAGGGTTTTGACCCCCATGCTGAGATTATGATTCCTCTGGTTATGTCCCCTGATGAACTGAATGTTTTGCGTCAGCTCTGCTTAGATGTCATTCACAATGTACAAGAAGAGACCGGCCTTAGATTTGACATTCCTGTAGGTACAATGATTGAGCTACCCAGGGCTTGTCTGCTGGCAGATGAAATTGCGAAACATGCCGATTTCTTCTCTTTTGGCACCAATGACCTGACCCAGACCACCTTTGGTTTCAGCAGAGATGATGCTGAAGGGAAGTTTATACCTCAGTATGTCGAAAAGAAGATCCTCAAGGATAACCCCTTTGCAGTTCTCGACCGGGATGGGGTCGGTAAATTGGTGAAGTATGCGGTAGAACAGGGCAGGAAGACCAATCCACAGCTCAGTTTAGGGATTTGTGGTGAGCATGGTGGAGACCCTAGTTCTGTGGAGTTCTGCCATCTAGTAGGACTGGATTATGTCAGCTGTTCACCCTTCCGGGTGCCTATTGCCCGTTTGGCT
>CAZZEY010000308.1:0-1943 GCA_964653445.1 uncultured Syntrophaceticus sp.
AGGCGCGGCTGCCTGATGGTGTCTGCAGATAATAGCGAATACCATAAACCAGCGCGATAATAGCAATAATATAGAGATACCAGTAGGAGCGTATTGAATTGGAAATGCCCATCACTATTTTGGTAAGCACAGGCAATTCCATACCCTCAGGAAAATAGTTCATAAAGATCGGCACCACTCCTACCAGCATGGCGACTACCACTAGCAAAGCAAAACTCAACACTACAAGTGGGTAAAAGGTAGCAGCTTTGATACTATCCCTCAGGTTTTTTTCCCTATCCAGTTGATCGGAAAGCTGTTTTAAAACCTCATCTAGATTACCGCTAACCTCTCCGGATTTAATCATATTGATATACATGGATGAGAAAACATCAGGGAAGTTCATCAAAGAATCTGAAAAGCTCATACCACTGTCAACACTCTGAGCAATCTGGCTAAGCACTTCACTTAAATCCCGGTTGGTTGTCTGAAAGCTCAATGTGTGTAAAGCCCTGGTCAACGGTATACCGGACTCCAGGAGTGTCTGCAGTTGCCGGCTGAACATTGAAAGATCAGCAAGTTTCACTTTTCGTTTTCTCTGGAAAAGAGAACTGAAAGGTGACTCCCGCACCTCTGTAACATCCAGCACAGTTAAACCCATTTTGCGGAGATTATCTGCAACTGCTATCTCATGGTCAGCATTCATTTTACCGGTTATGGTTCTTCCCTGTCTGTCCACTACCTCATATGAATAAAGCCCCATAACACCATCCTTTCTGTGGTTTTACATCCCGCCCAGCAGGCGTTCCAACTCACTTCTTGACACACAACGGGAAATGGCAGTTTCCCTGCTTATTGCCCCTTGCATATAAAGCTCGGCCAGGGATTGATCCATAGTTTTCATCCCCAACTGATGTCCGGTCTGCATACAGGTATACAACTGGTATTCCTTACCATCTCTAATCAAATTGCGCACAGCCGGAGTAGCAAGCAGTATTTCTAAAGCCAGTACCCTTCCCTTACCATCTCTGCGCAATAGCAGTTGCTGAGAAATAACACCTTGCAGGGCATCAGCCAGTTGCTGGCGGACCTGGTTTTGCATGTGTTCTGGAAAAACATCGATAATTCGGTGGATAGTAAGGGGTGCTGTTTGTGTATGCAGTGTCGATAAGACTAAATGCCCTGTTTCCGCAGCTGTTAATGCAATGGAAATACTCTCCAAGTCCCTCATTTCACCGATGAGAATCACGTCCGGGTCATGCCGCAGCACATGTTTCAGTGCATCAGCAAAAGAGTGAGTGTCTGACCCTACCTCCCTCTGCTTAATAATGGATTTTTTATGACGGTGCAAAAATTCAATGGGTTGTTCAATTGTAACAATATTAAGGCTGCGGTTTTCATTGATATAATCGATCATCGCCGCCAGTGTGGTTGATTTCCCACTCCCTGTTGGCCCTGTGATCAAGATTAGACCGCGCGGAAGATTGCACAGATCAGCAATACAGGATGGCAGTCTTAAAGATTCAATAGTTGGGATGTCATAAGGGATCACGCGCAGAGCAACAGACAATGTTCCCCTTTGCCGCATGATATTACCGCGAAAGCGGCTGACACCTGCTATCGAATAGGAAAAATCCAATTCCCATTTTTCCATTATTTCCTGGCGCTGCTGTGCATCCAGTATCGGAAAAACAAGGTCTTCTATATCCTTGGGGGTTAAATTAGGAAAATCAAGTCTGACCAATTTGCCGTAGATCCTTGCTACAGGTGGCGCTCCTGCAGTTAGGTGAATATCAGATGCGTTTTTCTCAACAGCCAGTGTTAGCAGTTCTTTTAGATCCGCGGGATAAACCTGTCCACTACCTTCATCCTTAAAACTGCCAAAAGCTTTATTCACAAGTTATCCTCCATGCAATATAAAATATACCAATTATTTATATTTTTGGATGACATAACAGCAATCA
>CAZZEY010000309.1:0-1936 GCA_964653445.1 uncultured Syntrophaceticus sp.
CATCCTCTCAACCATGTCCCTGCAGACCAACCCAATCTCTTCCCTATCCCCTCCGTCCCGTACAGCAGCAATACCATGGATATGGTAGGAGAGCAGTTTATCCTGCAGCCTGTCCTTGAGCAGCAGAGGATTCCACCTCTGCTTTTCCGACGAGGAGTTAACCCCATCCAATGCCAGGTGAACATGGCAGTCGATCAGCCCTGGGATAACTGTCAGGCGGTCACCACCGATTACCCGGCAGTTATTATACTTATCTGACAGAATAACCTCATCGCAGTCACTATTTTCCTCAATATGCTCTATCTTTCCATCAGATATATATACCCTGATATGATTTCCTGCAATGAAACTGCAGCCTGTAAACAAGGCTCCTGCTTCCACAATTAGTCTATCACTGCAGGACAGCTCGATTAACTGCAACGACCAGCACTCCAATCCCTGATAAAAATACAAGTAAAAAATTAATCTAAATCTGGCTAAAACCCTAACTCTTCTCCGATAAGTAATAATGTGATATCTGAGTTCCCCGGCTTTCTCTTAATGATCGAATAAACCCGGCAGATCCTGTTCTTGCTGTCACAGTCCATACATGTTCCTGTTTTTATACAGGGATTGTCCAACTGCAGCCTTTTGTTGTTCATAGGCGCGGCAGCTGTTCTTATTCTATCAAAAGCAGTATCGGTATTGGTGCAGATTTTGTTTACACCTGCAACAACAATTACCTTCTTCGGCCCAAAGGTCATAGCTGCCACCCTATTCCCGTTCCCATCTACATTTACCAGATACCCGTCTAGTGTAATGGCATTTGTGCTGCATACAAACAGGTCACTTACTACTTCCTGCCGCATGATCTCTATTTTTTCTTCCGGCGTCAGGCCGGGTTGATTGTGATCAAGTACCACACCACCCTTTTGGTTTACAGCAGAACTCAATCCCAACTGCTGTATGGTCACAGAACCCCCAAAACCCACTCTGGTGCCCGGAGAAATACAGTTCAATACAAATTCCACAGCCTCTTTCTTATTGGACATGTAGTGAGCATTGAAACCATTTCTGAGCAGGGCTTTTACCACTCTTTGTCCAATGACTTCATAATGCCACATCTGAATATTCACCAATTACACCTCTCCCGTTTTTCCCCAGCGCCTGTATCACAATACTTTTTTGCAGATATCGTTGACCGCCTGAACTGCCGGACTATCTTCCGGAAGCTCCATAAGCGGTTTTCCCTGCAGGTCAAACTCAGCCAACTGGGAGTCATAAGGAATAACCCCCAGCAGCTTTAATCCTGAGGCATCTATTTCCTCCTGGAGTGGGGCAGGATCATCGATCCTGGTAATAACCAGATGTGCCTCTCCAACATCAAAGGTCAGGCTTTTTGTTAATTCATTGATCCTTTTAGCAGCACGAACACCCTTGATGGATCCATCAGATACAACCAGCAGGGTGTCCACATCTTGGATGGTCCCCCTGCTAATATGCTCCATCCCGGCCTCATTGTCGATAATCATGTAGTCGTAGTTTTCCTCTAATTTAATAATACTGTTTTTCAATACTGCATTTGGGAAACAGTAACAGCCCTCCTGCCGGGGTGCTCCCATAACAATCATGTCATACCCATCAGCTTTGATCAAAGCGTTCTCTTTAAACCTGGTTTCGATTAGTTCCTGCCGTGTGGAGTCATCCACACCCTATTTTTCGTTCACATAATTTACTATATCAGAGAGTGTATCTGTCACTTCAACACCCAAAGCCTCAAACAAGGTTGCATTAGGGTCGGCGTCAACAGCGAGCACAGTCCCCTTTTTATTAGCAACTAAATACCTGATCATAAGGGCCGCAATAGTGGTTTTCCCTGTTCCTCCTTTACCGGCAAATGCAATATGCTTGGACATAATAATACCCCTTTCTACTTTCTTTAAGTAAATAGACGATA
>CAZZEY010000310.1:0-1929 GCA_964653445.1 uncultured Syntrophaceticus sp.
TTTTTGTATGTTTTATTTACTTCGATGACTTCTGCATCTTTATTCCTGATAGATTTTAGGATTTGGTCACACTTATCTTTATTAAATGTTTTAGTATCTTTGGTCTGCCGGTCCTGCCAGATCAGTTTCAAACTTTGTGCCGATGCAGTAATACCGTAATAGGTTCTCGGTTTGAAGTTTTGGATTTCCTCTTCCCGCTGCGCGATGATAGCCAGTGTGGGGGTTTGCACCCTTCCACAGGAAAGCTGGGCATTGTATTTGCAAGTTAAAGCACGTGTGGCATTGATCCCTACAAGCCAGTCAGCTTCAGCCCGGGCAGCAGCTGAGGAGTAGAGTTTATCATATCTTCTACCATCCTTCAGGTTATCAAACCCCTCTTTGATGGCTTTATCTGTGACAGAGGAGATCCACAGTCTTTTGATTGGTTTCTTTATGTTCGCTTTTTCGATGATCCATCTGGCAACCAATTCACCCTCTCGTCCGGCATCTGTGGCAATTATGATCTCGCTGACCTCATTATTATGCATCAGCTTTTTTACGATATTAAACTGTTTACCGCTCTGCCTGATAACCACCAGTTTCAATTGGGAGGGCAGTATCGGTAGGTCTTCACTCCTCCATGAAGCGTATTTTTTATTATAGGCTTCTGGATCAGCCAGCTCAACCAAATGCCCCAAAGCCCAGGTGACTATGTATTTATTATTTTCATAATAGCTGTTGCCCTTCTGTTTACAGTTCAGGACCCTGGCAAGATCCTTTCCCACAGAGGGTTTTTCAGCTAATACTAATCTCTTACTCATATATAACAATCCCTTCAAATATACTACTAGTCGGCATTTTCTTATGTTTGTTTAAATTCTAACACAGAATGCCGGACGGTGACAGTTACCTTGAGTGTGCTTCAGGGAATGGTGTAATACGTTTATGTTTGTCTGTAATTATAGTTAATGGTGGAAAAGTGTGAAACTTGGGATTGGGAAATTAAAGGTGCCGGTTCCTATTATTCAAGGATGCAGGGCAGTGCGCATTTCTACTGCTCCGCTTGCTGCTGCAGCAGCCAATGAAGGCGGTATCGGGGTTATTGCCGGGACTGGTATGTCTCCTGATGAACTGCGTCGGGAAATGCGCAGTGCCCGGAAATTAAGCAGCGGAATTATTGGTGTCAATGTTCTTTTTGCTGTTCGTGATTTTGCCCTTCTGGTGAAAACAGCCATTGATGAGGGTGCTGATCTGGTAATCTCAGGGGCGGGCTTTTCCAGGAAGAGGTTTAAAGAATGAATTTCAGCGCAGGATTGAGGGGGATAAAAACCTTGAAATAACGGAGTGCAGGGGATGTCTGAAAATGTGTTCAAAAATATACTGCATTATGGAAGCATTAAGGAATGCCAGTAAAAATGGGAATCATGAAAGCTCTGGTTTTTGCCGGGGAAAAGGTAGAGAAGATCCGGGAAATACTCCCGGTCCGGGAAATCTTTAAGCAGTTGCTAGGCAGTTAAATCGGAATAATTTATGATTCAGCCCAATAGTGTTATTTAAAGACATTAACAAGGAGGCTGAAGCATGGGCAGAGAACCGCCTGATACAAAGGGATGTGAAACCTCAGCTAAGTATAAGTGTGCTTACCCCGGACCTTATCCGGAAGTGCGGGTGGCTGAACAAAATCCAAAATATGCCCAACTGCTACTGGATGATTACGCAGGTGCGGTCAGTGAGCTGACAGCAATAACTCAATACAGCTATCACCATTTTGTGCTGGAAGAAGAAAACAGTGAGGTGGCAGAATTACTTTCCTGTGTTGCGCTGGTGGAAATGCACCATCTGGAAATACTTGCAGAAACCATATTGATGCTGGGAGTGGACCCTCGCTACAGAACCATAGAGGCAAATGGGACAGAAAGGTATTGGGATGCGACTTTTGTATTTTATGGG
>CAZZEY010000311.1:0-1913 GCA_964653445.1 uncultured Syntrophaceticus sp.
ACTCCCCTGCATCCACCACATCCCACTCAATACCTACATCAGCTGCATCAAGAACAATACGTGCGGCCCTTGTAACATCTGGGCCTGTCCCGTCACCGGGGATTAAAGTAATGTTATGCTTCAAAACTAACACTCCGTTTCCGATTATTCTATAACTGCTGAAACTGCACAAGGTTACTATTTTTTCTTACTTCTCTTCTGGTATGTGGCACATTTTTGCTAGAGATTAAAAGTGCCGTATTTCCGAAAATGCTCTGCTAAACCCCCATCTGATAAAATCTTTAACATAACCGATGGCATGGGTTTGATGGGGATCTCTTTCCCCTGGGTAACATTCTGCAGAACACCCTTTTCTAAATCAACTACCAATTCATCCCCTGACTCAATCAAATCAGTGTCACAGACAACCACCGGCAGCCCGGTGTTGATAGCATTCCGGTAAAAAATACGAGCAAAGGATTTTGCCAGAACAGCCCCGACCCCGGCATTAAGCAGGGCAAGAGGTGCCTGTTCCCGAGATGATCCACAGCCGAAATTGCGGCCGGCTACCACGAAATCTCCGGGCTGTACCTTACGGGCAAAATCTGGATCTAGATCCTCCATCACATGTTTGGCCAGTTCCTTCATATCCAGAGTTTTAAATTTATATTTACCCGAAATAATGTAGTCTGTGTTAACATCATCGCCAAAACAATGGGCCTTCCCCCGAAGTTCCATCTATAATCCTCCTTAAATAAACTCTCTTACGTCAGCAATTTCACCTTTAACTGCTGAAGCTGCCACTGTCGCCGGCGATGCCAGATAAATAAATGCCTTATTATTCGCCATCCGCCCCTTGAAATTCCGATTCGCAGTGGAGATCACATTCTCTCCATCAGAAGGAATTCCATTGTGAGTTCCTACACAGGGGCCGCAACCAGGTGTCACCACAGCTGCACCTGCTTCAACCAGTGTCTTTAAGACACCTGTTTCCATTGCATCCAAATAAATCTGGCGGGATGCTGGAGCAACGATCAAGCGCACATCAGGGTGTACTTTACGCCCTTTAAGGATCTGGGCAGCGATAGTAAGGTCATCAAGCCTTCCGTTGGTGCAGGTACCAAGTACAGCCTGCTGGATCGGTGTTCCTGCCACCTCTCCTACAGGTACCCCATTATCAACCCTGTGGGGTTTTGCAACAAAGGGATCAAACTGACTGACATCGTACTCTTTAATTTCAGCGTACTCGGCATCCGAATCCGGGCTGACCGCCTCAAACTTGTTATTGCTGTGGGCCTGTACCCACTCCATCACTTTTTGGTCAGCCTCCATCAGCCCAACTTTGGCTCCCATTTCGATTGCCATATTGGAGATAGTAAAGCGGGCCTCTACAGATAGTTGCTTGATTGCCTCCCCTGTATATTCAGCAGCCATGTAAGTGGCACCATCTGCAGTCACCTGGCTGATTAGATACAATATCAGGTCCTTGGAATAAACACCTGCAGGAAGTGTCCCATGACAAACAAATTTGATTGTCTCAGGCACCTTGAACCACATCTTACCAGATATCAAAGCAGCAGCTAAATCTGTTGAACCAACCCCTGTAGCAAATGCGTTCAATGCTCCATAGGTACAGGTATGGGAATCTGCGCCGATTACCAGTGAACCAGGCCCCACATGGCCCCTCTCTGGAATGAGTTGGTGACAGACACCCTCCCCGATATCATACATGATCATATTGTTTTCTTTGGAAAACTGCCGCATTAAAGTATGCAAAGCAGATACTCCCTCCAACGGGCTGGGAGCACTGTGATCGATCACCAAGGCAGCCCGCTCCGGAGCATAAACACCTTTTCCATTCATAGCCTCAAAGGCCCGAATTGCCAGTGGTGAAGTGCCATCCTGGCCCATCCGGAAATCCACATCAGCCACAA
>CAZZEY010000312.1:0-1899 GCA_964653445.1 uncultured Syntrophaceticus sp.
TGTAGCCATACTCAATAAAGTGGCAGCGAAACGGGAGACCATAGTTCCTACCACCTTGCCACAGTTTCAATTAAGCCCATTTGACATATACAAATATTTTCCCCGCACCAACTGCAGGGACTGTGGTGAAGTTACCTGTTTGGCTTTTGCCGCAGGGGTGATCCAGGGGCAGCATACTTTGGAACAGTGTCCCCAGCTCAAAGAAGAGAAAAAAGCCGTTCTTGAAGAAAAACTGGCTGATTATTTTGCCCATCTTTTGCCGAAAGGAGATGAGCTGGAGCTGTGAAAAAGGTTTTTATTGTCCTTGAACCAGAGGAGATCTTAAGGCTTGAGGGTATTCTCATGGACCATGATGGTGAGGAGGCATGGGAGTACTTGCAGTTTGTTATCTATCCGAAGATCAAGAAAAAGGTAAGCTGTTTGGATGGGAAATAAGCAGCTATAAAAAAGGGGGAGTTTTTGATGGTAAATGGGTGCAAAAACTGTGGGCTTTATGATGCACATCAACAGGAGTGCTGCTGGTTTAGGAAGCGGTTAACCTCTGAAGAAATCGCATTAAGCGGTAACTGTATATATTTCACAGCAATAGTCTATGAAGATGGTGAACCCCTAACACCTTTTCAGCATGTTTTATTAAAAAAGGGTGATCTCAACAGCAAAAAGATGCAGGGGCCGGTATAAAAATTTTTATGGCTTACATCAAAAAAATTTGATATATAGAAGGGCAGGTGAGAAGGGTGAATCTAATGCCCCGTTCATCCAGTGAAGATTATGTTGATCAAGTTCTTGCAGAGTATGCAGCCAAGTTTCAGGTACTGGCTGATCCTCTGCGGCTGAAAATTATTATTTTACTCAGAGAGGGAGAGAAGTGTGTTTGTGAACTGGTGGAGGCGCTAGGGAAAAAACAACCGCTTATGTCTTATCATTTAAAGGTGATGAACGAAGTGGGCCTGATCCAGAGGAGAAACGAAGGCACCTGGTCCTATTACAGCTTGAATCAAGATGTACAGGAGTGGGTCCAGGGCTGCTGCAGGTTCCTCACTGCCAAAGATATCATCGATGAGCAGATGAAAGGAGAGGAGAAATAATGAATAACCTGGTGACAACAGCCAAGTTTTTTGTCGTGATCCTGGGTGAGTTGGTTCTGCTTTTTATCGGCATTTCCTTCCTGGTGGCATTGATCCAGCAGTTTGTGCCTGATGAAAAAAAGCGAGAAGTGCTGGGCAAGCCCAAACGTGGATTGGGTAATATACTTGGAGCTGCTTTCGGTGCCCTTACCCCTTTTTGTTCCTGTTCAACAATTCCGATTCTGGTTGGCCTGCTCAGCAGTGGGGCTCCCTTCGGAGCCAGTATATCTTTTCTGTTAGCCTCACCTGTTTTAAACCCCATCATAATCGGGCTGTTTTTGGCGCTTTTTGGCTGGCGGGCAACTGTGGTTTATGGTGTGATCACTTTCGCTCTGGCAGCCATAGGGGGTGCTGTATGGGAGAGAATGGGCATGGCAAATCAGGTGAAAGATCTTGCTCATATTCAAACATCCAGCTGCTGCAGCACATCATGCTGTGAAACCGAGGAACTGGCTGCTAATCCAGCTGTAGGCTGTTGTGAAACTGTTGAACTCGACCTATCCAACCTGGAGGATCTCTCCGAAGATGCTTTACCTTCAAGCAAGTGGGAGCAGCTCAAACCCAAACTTAGGGGTGCTGGGGTGCAGGCGATGGCACTTTTCCGGCAGGTCTTACCTTACCTGGTGCTGGGTACGGCCATCGGTGCCGTTATCTATGGATTTATACCCTCAGAGTGGATCGCTAAAGTGGCGGGTAGGGGTAACCCCTTAGCTGTTCCTGTGGCTGCCGTCATCGGTATTCCAATGTATATAAGGGCAGAGACCATCATCCC
>CAZZEY010000313.1:0-1899 GCA_964653445.1 uncultured Syntrophaceticus sp.
AAAAGAACCAGGTGATAAAAGTCCTCAAAAGCTTCCCTCGCTTCTCTCCCGTTTTCCGCAACAGAGATCTCATGACCCTTACCATCCAGAAAGAATTTAAAGAAATTCCCCATTTCAATCTCATCATCAACAACAAGAATGTGTGCCAACCTTTTTCCCCCTTCCGCAATAGTAAAACTTGCAAGAGGTATCTACCCGCATCATTCCCCTTGGTCGCTGTCTGTGCAAGCAGCAGTGCTCTGGGAAGGCGGCAGATAAACAGTGAATTCTGCTCCCTTGCCTGGCTCACTTTCCACGGCAATAGTACCCCCATGTTTTTGTACAATCCCTAAACTTACTGATAAACCTAGCCCTGTTCCTTTACTTCCTCCTTTACTGGTGAAAAAGGGGTCAAATATCTTTGTTATTATCTCCTGGGGAATACCCTGCCCATTGTCAGCCACCTTGATAAAAACCTGATTTCTTTCCTGGTCTAAACCTGTTTTGACTGTAATCCTTTGCTCTAGTTCTTCTTCATCATCCTCATCAAATGACTGTTTAGCATTGAGCAGCAGATTGACAATAACCTGTTCCAATTGCTGAGAGTTCCCTTCCACATTCGGCAGCTGTTGTTCTAAATCCAAATATATTCTAATTTTATTTTTTTCAATATGATATGAAACCAGTGAAAGAGCCTCCTTGACCACATCATTGACATTGAGGGGTTGAAAAACATACTGCTCTTGGCGGGAGAAAGTAAGAAGTCCGCGCACAATACGCTTACACCGCTGGCCACATGTGTCAATATCCTCAAGAATCTTGTATTTCTGTTCATTCTGAGGAGTATTGCGCATAAGAAGTTGTGCATCTCCGATAATAACAGCTAGAGGTGTATTCAATTCATGGGCAACTCCTGCTGCCATTTCCCCCAATGCCGCCAGTCGCGCTGTCTGAAGCAGCTGCACCTGCATTTTAAGCCGTTCAGTAATATCCTTAATATATATAACCAATCCTAGATTCTTCTGTCCCTGGCTGGCAGGGTAACCATAGACCTCCATTACCCGTCCATCACTCAACTGCCTCTGAAAACTGATCATCTCTCCTGTTTTCAACGCTTCATAAAAACTGCATTCAGAGCAGGGTTCCTCTGTTGTACAAAAAACATCACAATATTTCTTTCCATGTAATTCCGGCTCAGCCACCCCACTGAAGTACACAGCCGCCTGGTTAACACGCAAAATGTTGAGTTCGGGGTCAACCATAATGATGATATCTCTTACAGCTTTAAATGTAGCCTCCCATTCTAGCTTCGCCCTATTGACCTCAGAGAAAAGCGCACCATCCTGCAGATAAATGGCGATCTGATTGGCAAGCTGTTGGAGAAAGGCTAAATCAAGAGGGTCATAAGTAATATAGCGGTCACTTCCCACTACAAAAAGCCCGTAAATCTTGTTCTGGGTTACCAGTGGGTTGATGACAGCTACCTCTAGTCCCTGGCTAAGTAAAAAACTATCTTCAGTACCTGCCTTGCGCTGCCAGACGACCTGACTCCGGCTGTTCATTGCTTTCCAGAGCATCTTCCCACCCTCAGGTGTAACCACATTTCCCTTACGACAGCTCTCATCATCTATATAGCAGAAGTTAACTAAAAGGTTTTCCCCGCGTGGTGATAGGATTGCTACCCGGCTTAGATAAAAAATCTGGCGCACACTTTCATATATTTTTTTAACTGTTTTATCCAGATAATCCCTGGGCAGACTGATATTAAATTCCTGGGCAAGTTGGTTAATAATCTCCAATTGAGCATTTCTTTTAGAGAGTTCATCAACCTTTTCCTTCAGTTCAACATAATAATTACGTTTAGAAGTATAAACACCTGTCAATTTTTCAATTAATTGTGTCTTCTGCTCTGGCATAAAC
>CAZZEY010000314.1:0-1889 GCA_964653445.1 uncultured Syntrophaceticus sp.
TGCTCCATGCGGTTTCCCAGAGCAACACAGAAGCCCTTGACACCATCATCAAAGATCTGAAGGCTCAAGGCTATAGATTTGGAACTCTGAATGAAATCTAGGGGTGTCAAGGGGACGGTGGTCTTGGCACGCCCTTTTAGCCCGACCGATCATCGGGACGGTTCTGCCGCGCGGAAATCGCACAGCAGAACCGTTCCCCTGTGCACCCTGTGCTGGCTGGTACTGCACCCACAAGCAGCTAGTTGCTTATTTAACAGCCTTGATATGGGAACCGGCAAAGGCTCGGTCAATAATCTCCCATTCTGCATCAGTTATTTCTGATTTATCACCTGCCATGGATTTGAGCCCTTCTTTTGTATAATAATGCACTGGTTCTACTTCTATATTGCGAAAGCCCACTTGGGATAAGATTTTTTTGCATTGATCAATATGCATTGCTCCTGCGATGCAGCTGACCCACATCTCAGTCATCTTTCTGATCTTTTCAGGTACTTCTTTTTTTATGGCAAGGATATCTGCAATGGCCAGCCTTCCGCTCGGCTTCAAAATACGTAAAATCTCTTGAAAGACCTTTTCTTTATCCATAGATAGATTGATCACACAGTTGGACATCACCACATCAACAGTTTCATCAGGGAGGGGGATTTCCTCAATAAAACCTTTCAAAAATTCGACATTGCCAGTGCCCGCCAGCTTTTTATTCTGATTGGCCAGTTCCAGCATTTCGTCAGTCATGTCCAGCCCGAACACTTTGCCTTTTTCGCCGACATACCGTGATGCGGCCAGCACATCGATTCCTCCACCGCTTCCCAAATCAAGAACCGTTTCCCCTTCCTTTAATTCTGCAAAGAGCAGGGGATTGGCGCAGCCTAGTGAGGCATTGACCGCTTCTGCGGGTAGATCACTGAGTTGATCTTTATAGAACACTTCCGGATTCACAATAGGGGTGCAGCAGGATGGACCGCAGCAGCAGGATGATGTGCTGCCCTTTTGCAGTTTACTGGCGATTTCGCCGTACTGCTCCCTCACAGTATCTCTGATATTCTTACCCATGAAAAGTACCTCCTCAACCAAATGTTTTATTCTTAACAGCAGCATCCTCTCGTGATTTTGACAAGCAGCTCAAGGCTTTCCAAAACCTGTTTTCGTTTATCCTGGGGGATGGCTTGATAAATATTAAGGTAGTAATCTGTCATTTTGGATTCAATGTTTGACAGCATACTGCTTCCGTCTGTGGTTAGTTTGATCTTTACATAACGCCGGTCCTGGGGATCCGGTTCTCTGGTCACCAGCCCCTGCTCCACCATTGTATTAACTGTTCTGCTCATTGTGCTTTTATCCAGCCCCAGCAGTTCAGCCAATTCGTTGATGGATAAGGGCTGATTTTTGCCGATTTCCACCAATGTGTGGCACTGGCTGTATGTTATTCCACAGCAGGTTATTTCGCTCTTATCTAGCAGGCCGAGCTTCCTGATCAGCTGTCTGAGCAGTTCACGCAAATGAATGACATCGTTGTTTACCAAGTTGTTTACCAACAGATCACCCCCTGGTATTATTGTACAGCACAACAATTGTAAAATGCAACAGAAAGAAGGCGGCTCTCACCTTTTATTCGGTAGGATTTTAGGTCTTGTTTGCCGAATGAATAATAGATAAGAACTTAAGTTCTGTAATGTGCTGCAAAAAGTTTATATTACTATGAGCATCGAGGGAGTTAACTGTGGCTAAAAATAAGATGGTCGCACCGGTAGTAAAATGGGTTGGCGGCAAGCGTCAGATATTAGACGAAATTACGAAATACATTCCTGACAAGTTTTCGACCTATTATGAGCCTTTTCTCGGTGGGGGAGCGGTATTATTTGAACTGCAGCCGAAAAAAGCTGTTGTCA
>CAZZEY010000315.1:0-1863 GCA_964653445.1 uncultured Syntrophaceticus sp.
CTGTATTCATTTCGATATCAATTGTGTTTGTTCCTCTTTTCACAAACTATTATTCATAATATTTTATGCATTTTCATAAACATGCATCACATTTGGTGGAACCAAACACTGCTCAGTTTTCTGATTTGACTCAGTTTTTATAGTAGGGAAAAAATTACTCAACAAATTTCGTGCCTCATCTGAATCAGTTAAACCGAAACCCTGCAGCACCTTGTTTACCAGCAGCTCAGCATCATCTAAATAATTATCTCCATTATGCGCAACAAAGATCCTCCTGTATTTAGTAGCGCTCATTTTTTCCTGGTCGGTAAATAGTTCCTCACGCAGCTTTTCACCTGGACGAATCCCGGTCAACTTAATCTCGATATCTTTATCAGGGGTGAACCCAGACAGCCTGATCAGGTCCTTGGCCAGGTCAAGGATCCTGACCGGTTCTCCCATATCCAGGACAAAAATCTCCCCACCTCTAGCAAAAGAACCAGCCTGAATGATTAGCTGAACCGCCTCAGGAATAGTCATAAAGTAGCGCACCATATCAGGATGTGTCACAGTAACAGGGCCTCCCATAGTGATCTGGCGCTTAAAGGTTGGAATCACACTACCTCTGCTTCCTAGTACATTTCCGAAACGGACTGCAGCAAAACGGCTGTTTAAATCTTCCTTCCTGCACTGCTCATTAAAATGCTGTATTACTAATTCTGCCGCCCGTTTTGAAGCCCCCATTACACTGGTAGGGTTGACAGCCTTATCTGTAGATACGAAGATAAAGGTTTCGCAACCGTATCTTTTAGCAGTTGATGCTACAATATATGTGCCATGAACATTATTGGAGACAGCATGTTCCGGAAAACGCTCCATCATAGGAACATGTTTATACGCTGCTGCGTGGAAAACCACCTGTGGATGATGGTGTTCAAAAACCCGCTTTATATGAGTTTTATCCCGAATATCTGCCAGTTCTGCTGTCTGTCTGAGAGCAGGGCATCGCTCTTTAAGCTCCTGTTCAATATCAAACAAATTGCTTTCAGTATTATCCAATAAAACCAATGTCTTGGGTCTAAAAAGCGCAACCTGCCGGCAGAGTTCAGAGCCGATGGAACCACCGGCACCGGTCACCAAAACTACCTTACCCTCCAGATAAGCAGCTATGCTGTCCATATCAAGCTGTACAGGATCTCTTCCTAATAGGTCTTCCAACTGCACTTCACGCAGTTGACTGATAGAAACCTTCCCATCGATCAAATCATAAACACCTGGCAGTGTTTTTACTACTACTCCTGTTCCTTTGCAGATTTCAACAATTTTTCTGATTATGCCCCCTGGGGCGGAAGGCATAGCAATTATTACTTCATCAACACTGTACTCGCCAACTAATCGGGGGATGTCTTCTCGCCTGCCCAGAACCGGAATGTTGTACAGGTCAAACCCTATTTTACGGATATCATCATCAACAAAACCAACCGGGGTTAAAGCTAAATTCGGGTGGCTGTGCAGTTCCCGGGCAACCATTGCTCCTGCTTCCCCGGCACCGATAATCAGTGCTTTCTTCGCATTAACCGGAGCAGCAGCATACTGTTCGTTTTTTCCATTACGATATTCCCTCAGGGAACGTATACCGAACCTGCTTCCTCCCGTAAAACCCAGGTTTAGAAGCCAAGCGATGGGGTAAATACTGCGCGGCATAGGCTTCATACCTGACTCTGGATAAATACATATATAAGCTGCAGCAATAACAACAAGGCTTGCTGCACTGACACCCAGCAGTACATTATACATTTCTCTGACACTGGCATACTGCCACATCTTCCTATAAAAGCCGAAAACATAGTAAACAAAAATCGTTATAATTGTTGCTGAAACAAC
>CAZZEY010000316.1:0-1858 GCA_964653445.1 uncultured Syntrophaceticus sp.
GCGTAAATTCGATCTTGTTGCGGCTTTGCTCGCGCTTTTCATGCTGGTATTTGCGGTAGGGCAGCTTATAGGACCCCAATCCCTAAAACCGCTGGATGCCAAGCCCGAGTACGAGCAGCTGCGAGAAGAAATCACACAATTCACAGCAACTTTACCAGGAAACTACGGAATTTACTTCAAGGACTTGGAAACAGGTGAGGAGATTGGAATCAATGAAACAGAGCAGTTCCACCCTGCCAGCACCATCAAACTGCCGGTGGTGCTTTACCTGTACGAACAGATAGCAGCAGGTCAGCTTAATTGGAATGATCGAGTTCGCTACAATAAAAACACCGATTACCAGGGTGGAGCAGGGGATCTGCAGTTTGCGGCACGCCATGGAGACACCTATTCCCTGCGCTGTCTGGCCACTATTTCTATTATCTTAAGCGATAACATCGCCCATAATATGTTAGTGCGCCACCTGGGGTATGACAATGTAATGAATTTCATCAATAAAATGGGCCCCAATACCACACGCCCCTTTGGCAGCGCATCCACTACACCTAGGGATATGGGAGCATTTTTTGAAGAACTGCTCAGGTTTGCCAAAGATAACCCAGAAGACGGAGGAAGACTTTTAAATGACCTGGCTCATACCATATATCATGTGGGACTGCCAGGGGAACTTCCAAGTGATATTACAGTGTCCCACAAAGAAGGAAGCATCAATGGTGTAGCTACAGATGGAGGCATTGTCTTTGCCCGCAGACCTTATATCCTGGTGGTGCTTTCCCAGGGGATTACTGACCACGATAAAGCTTTTGGGGATATTGCCAAGATTTCACGTATAATCTACGACTTCCAACAGCAGCTTCCAGCTGCCGAAAATCTCAATTTACCAAAAATATAAAAAATGCAGGAATTAATAATAATGATCGAGAAGAATGTTAAAAACATTCCAGGAGGTGAAATACTTGGCTAATTTCCCACCCTTTGTTGAGGAATTAGGCAGGCGTGACAAAGAATTTTACGATGCGGTAACCAAGGTTATCGAGACAGCCACCAAACCGGGAGCAGTAGATGAAAAAACTAAGGTCTTTATCTGCCTTGCACTTGATGCCTATATCGGTTCAGAGAGAGGGGTAATGGTTCTAGCCAATCGTGCCAGAGATCTGGGAGCAACAGAAGAAGAGATCAAAGAGGTACTGCGTCTTCCCTACTATGTGGCAGGTTCTCGTCCCCTTATTACTGCTAATAATGCCTTTCCCAAAAAAGAATAAAAATAAAACAGACATTTTAGAGAACCCGGTTAATGGCCGGGTTTCTTAACTTTCCTCTCTAGCATCATTAAGAACATCCTGTGCAACCTTCAACTGGTCCAAAGGAACATATATTTTAATCTCAGCAAGGGGGCCAACAGCAATGCCCTGAACAGGTGCGATAGACTCCTTCTTTTTAAAAACCTTAATCCCCGCTGTTTGTAATACCCTTTCAATCATGATATCCTCTGGAGAATAGACAACAGCCAAAAGTGCCATACCCTCCATTCTATTTGAAGTCATCAAAACACCACCTCTTCACTTTTATTTTACCACCACTAAATTATCAAACCAATAATAAACAGAAATACCGGTTACCCTACAATTCAGGGTTATCCCAGGCAATCGTCCGAAAACTGGTGTTTAAACCATTTGTGTCACCCATGTCTTGACCGAACAGTCTTTTATTCTCAGTTCCAACCTCCCACTTCCCGCCTCTCAATACCAACCACCAACGACCTTATTAACAGGTATTGTCACCACTAGGTTAAAATACATGTGATAACCAGCGGTTGCAGGCAAATACTAAAGACAGATACAAGTTTAAGGAGGAATGT
>CAZZEY010000317.1:0-1855 GCA_964653445.1 uncultured Syntrophaceticus sp.
TCGCTGGGATTGGAATGAAGTACACCAAAAGTTTGCAGGATATCTTCTTTTTTTGGCGAATAACTTTATAATGTAACATTTTCTCTATAATATTGATTATAGAGATGCCATAATTGCTGGCTGGGGGGCAAGAAAAGATGGAAAGAGAGAAGATACTTCAGGGTGTACGCTTACTTCTTGAAGGTATAGGGGAGGATTTGGACAGAGAAGGGTTACAAGGTACTCCGGACCGGGTTGCCCGTATGTGTGAAGAGATATTCTGCGGTATAGGTAGGGATCCCAAACAGGAATTAAGTGTTTGTTTTTCCGAAAATCATAATGAAATGATCCTGGTGAAAGACATACCAATGTACTCCATTTGTGAACACCATCTGCTGCCTTTCTATGGAAAGGCACATGTTGCTTATATTCCAAGACAGGGGAAACTGACAGGTCTTAGTAAACTTGCCCGTGTAGTGGAAACTCTGGCGAAGAGACCACAGTTGCAGGAAAGGCTGACATCTCAAGTAGCTGATACTATTATGGACGCTCTTAACCCGATGGGGGTGATCGTTGTTATTGAGGCCGAACATATGTGTATGACCATGCGAGGAATAAAAAAAGCAGGGGCAAAAACTTTGACCTCTGCAGTTCGAGGTTTATTTAAAACTAATGAAGCGACAAGAGCTGAAGCATTTTCTTTGATTAATGCATCATAATGTTTTTTTGTAAGTAACAAGATTTGAGATTCAAATATAAAAGCGCCATTTTTGGTGCTTTTTTAATACCTGATGTTGTTTGCTTTATATGCTCTTGAGTTGTAGACTATTAATGAGGTATTATACAGATCTGTCGTTGGTATGCCGCTTTGATGAGCAGTTTAACGCAAAGGTAAGGGGTTATAAATGAAAATATTATTAACGAACGATGATAGTATTCGGGCCGAAGGCCTTGCTGCTCTTTGGTCCGCGTTAAAAGATATCGCTGATGTTGTGGTAGTAGCACCAGATCGGGAGCGTAGTGGTACTGGGCATGGTATCACTATGGATGTACCACTACGAGCGGAGAATGTTTCTCTTTTTGAAGGTCATGGCTGGATGGTAAATGGCACACCTGCAGATTGTGTTAAATTGGCTGTCAACTGTTTGCTCAAGGAAGAACCGGATCTAATAATTGCAGGTATTAATCGGGGGCCAAATCTAGGTATCGATGTTTTTTACTCTGGCACAGTTTCAGGGGCGATGGAAGGCACAATTCTCGGTTTTCCTTCTATCGCTGTTTCAGTAGCAAGTTTTGATAAGCCAAAATACAGCTATGCAGCTGATTTTATAAAAAAACTTGCGCCCAGGCTTTTGGAACAATACAGTTTGAGGGATATATTACTGAATATAAATATACCATCCCTACCTCCTGAAGAGATTCGAGGGGTCAATATTACTAGATTGGGTAGTCGCAAATATGTCAATTCTTTTGACACACGGGTAGATCCCTGGGGCAGGGTTTACTACTGGTTAGGTGGAGATGTTGTTGATAATGATGATGAGACAGTGGGCCAGGATACAGATATCGCCACCATTAGGGAGCAGAAGGTTTCAATAACACCTATTCAGATAGATTTGACCAATTACAGAGCGATGAACAGCTTAAGAGACGTTTTAAACTATCTGGTCTAAAACCTGTTTTTTTTAAGGGAGAGGTATATGTTATTACTTCGTCTGGTCATTTTGACTGTGATATTTTTTCTTATCTTTAATTTTGCTCAAATACGCAGCGGCACATTCAGATTTCAGCCTCGTTCTTTGGTACTGCCATTTTCATTAAGCTTTGCTTTAGTTATAGTTGATACTTTTTTAAGAGCAGCGTTTTTTTATGCATT
>CAZZEY010000318.1:0-1849 GCA_964653445.1 uncultured Syntrophaceticus sp.
AAAAAGAAAGCCAATCCGGAGTTGCACCGCAGCATGATGGGAGATGGGTGGCGCTCTCTTTACATTCAAGCACAGCACAGCCAGCATAATCTGGAGAATCTCTACCAGAAGCGTAAAAAAAACGCACAGTGAGCTCTGTTTCTCTATCCATCCCAATCCCAATCAGCGCTTCTGGTCACATGAGCCTGTTCCAAGGAGATCCGGACCGACCAATACAAAGTGGGTGCATCCAGTCAGTGAGCAAATAAGATTGTTTATTACCTGGATTGTGCTACAATACACTTGTATAGTTCGAAGATCTATAGGCACCGCGAAAGTTTGGCCGTTCCTATTATAGTTTATTGGTGGGATGGGAGAAAATATGTTTGCCTATGGAAACTGTAACGCTGGATAAACACAATAGTTTTTGCCTAGATACAGCATGGTATTCTCTTAAATAAAATCAAGGAGGCGACTATCATGCAGGAAAAATTAAAAGAACTGGTAGCGGACCTAAAAGGAGAGGAAGCTCTTAGGCTGGTCAAGGAAATGCTAAATAACGGAGAAAATCCGATGGTCGTTCTAGAAATATGCAGAAAAGCTGTCGAGATCGTTGGCAAGCGTTTTGAGGATGGCAAATGTTATATCCCAGATCTGCTGATGTCAGGGGAGATTATGCTGTGTGTATCAGAGATCATTAAACCACATATTTCTGCAAGTACAGAGGAAAAGAAGTGTGGCAAGGTGCTCATCGGAACAGTTGAGGGAGATATACATGATATCGGTAAAAATATAGTCACTTTTATGCTGCAGGCCAATGGTTTCGATGTGCTGGATATCGGGGTTGATGTTCCTCCAGAGGTTTTTGTTGAAAAAGTCAAGGAATTCAGGCCGCAAGTTGTCGGACTCTGTGGGTTGCTGACACTAGCTTTTGATTCCATGAAAAATACAATTGAGGCGCTGACCAATACCGGCCTTAGGGATCAGGTAAAAGTAATGATCGGCGGCAGCCCTACTGATGAACAGGTGGCAAAATATGTGGGTGCAGATGCTTATGGGAAAGATGCTAATGTAGCAGTGGAATTGTGCCGTAAGTGGACAGCAGTGAGTGAATAAGTTTGCTAACAAAAGCCAAATTATTTGTTGCTTTTTTGATACAGGATGATTATAATACTAAAAACATATATGTATAAAACAGTGAAGGAGAAAAGTAAACTGGACCCAGTCCCCCAGGGAGGGGATGTCACCGACTGTAAGCATTCCTGGAATATGGCCTGTCGAAGTTCTCTCCGGAGGTGTCTGCTGAAACCGCATGGCAGCAAGTAGGTTCGAACGGTTTCTCCCCACGTTACAGGGGAGGGGGTATCGGAATGATTTCCTGTGCTCATAAATGAGTGGGTGCCGTATAAAAGCGGACCAAGTCAGGGTGGTAACGCGGTAAGCAAAGCTTCTCGTCCCTTAGGGGTAGAAGCTATTTTTATTGGCTGTGTTTCACCATTGAAATTATTCCCGTACCTTGATGAGTGGGCCATTATCGGCCAATTAGGGTGGTACCGCGGAAGCCCGCCGCTTTCGTCCCTTTTCGGGATGCGGCGGGTTTTTATATTTTCTGTTGATAAGGGGGTTATGACTGACATTTCGCACCCTTAAGTTATATACATTCTGAATTTGTTTATGGTGAAAAATAGTATCTATCGGACATTAAAAGGCATGAGGAGGCCTCCCGTAATTCGTACTACAGTAAATATCTTCACTAAAACCAGCTAAATGTAAAAGTCGCCTGATATCTTCATTCAATTGGTTCTCTGCAACCTGATGAATACAACCAGAATCAGTTTGAAAGGTAATTATAGTAAGGGGTTTCAGCATC
>CAZZEY010000319.1:0-1846 GCA_964653445.1 uncultured Syntrophaceticus sp.
GCTATTTTTTTGAGATCAATCCATCCTGCGGCAGCAGCTGCCCCAGTCACCCCAATGAAAAGTATAATGATTAATAAAATAATAGCTTTACCCGAAAATTTCATCGAATCTTACCTACCTGTATTAGATGTCGGATGCCGGAAGTCGGATGTCAGAAATCAGAAGTATGTTGAAATCAGTTAATAAAATTTCCTATTGCCTAGAATGGTTAATCAAACCGATTTCATCCAAAACCTTTTGCTCTTCATGTAAATACTCCTGATAATAAGCTGTCCACTGACGGTGATAAAGGCGTTCCAATAGTTTGCTGGCTTTACGCACCTCCAGGTACAGCTGCTGCTCCCGCTTCATTTTCTCTTCCGCTTCATGAACTGCAGCAGCCTGCTTCTTCTCTAAACACTTCTGCACTGAAAGATACCCTATATAGCTGCTCAGTAGTTCTTGTTGGATAGGTCCTGTAAGAAGCTTTCTGTTTTGTGACAGCAGTTTTAAAGTTTTTTCCTGCAGTTCGGCTAGTTTGGCAACTTCCTGCTGATAGGCACTGTGTGCCCGGAATAGCTGCAGACGTGCTGCTTTTTCTTCCTGTTGTTTAAGGTTATGGTATTTATCTAAACGAAAATAGAATTTTTTCAACTACCTTTCAGCTCCTCAACAGAAAAAAGTGATTCCAAAAGCCTTCGGGTTTCTTGAAAACTGAATTTCTCTAGAATACCCTGTCTTAAAAAGGAAACTATCTGCTCATACATACTAATAGCTTCATCGATCCTCTGATTGGTACCATGCTTATAGGCCCCAATTTCAATCATATCTTTTGCTTCCATATAAGTAGCCAGGACGCTTTTTATCCTAGCCGCACAGGACTGGTGCCGCTGTTCAACAACATCGTGCATCACTCTACTGACCGAATTCAATACATCTACAGCAGGATAATGATTTTGAGCCGCCAACTCCCTGGACAGAACTATATGACCATCCAAGATTCCCCTAACTGCATCAGCGATAGGCTCATTGAGGTCATCACCATCGACAAGGACTGTATAAAGACCTGTAATAGTGCCTTTCCTATTTGTGCCCGCCCTTTCCAAAAGTTTTGGTAGAAGAGCGAAGACCGATGGGGGGTAACCACGTGTAGCAGGCGGTTCTCCTACGGCAAGTCCTATTTCCCTTTGCGCCATAGCAAACCTGGTCACAGAGTCCATCATCAATAGTACATTCATACCCTCATTGCGAAAATACTCCGCGATTGCAGTAGCCACCATGGCTCCTTTCAATCTTACCAATGCTGGTTGGTCCGAGGTAGCTGCGACCACAACTGACCTCTTTAGTCCTTCATCCCCCAGGTCCTTTTCAATAAACTCTAAAACCTCACGACCTCTTTCCCCGATCAAAGCAATAACATTAACATCTGCTGCTGTATTGCGGGCTATCATCCCAAGGAGAACACTTTTGCCCACTCCACTTCCCGCAAAAATACCCAACCTCTGTCCCTTACCACAGGTTAGGAGTCCATCAATTGCCTTGATGCCTAAAGATAAAGGTTCCTTGATTCTGATGCGGTCCAGAGGATTATGCGCCTCGGAATTTACCGCAATCCACTTTTCGACAGGTATAGCCCCCTTACCATCAATTGGTTTTCCCAACCCATCTAAAATCCTGCCCTTCAAAGCATGCCCAACACCGATCTTTATAATCTCCCCTGATGCAACAACTGTGCTGCCTGGGCCAACCCCACCGGTTTCATCAAGAGGCATAAGAATAGTTCGTTCCCCTTTAAATCCTACTATTTCTGCCTTGATTCTGCCTTCAGCTGTAATAACATAGCAGAGCTCACCTATGTTTCCCCAGG
>CAZZEY010000320.1:0-1809 GCA_964653445.1 uncultured Syntrophaceticus sp.
GAGCGGTGATCGGCACAAACAACATCGATCACTGCGCCCGTCTCTGACACGCTCCTACAGTCGCCGGTCTGGCGGCAGCATTTGGGAGCGGAGCTATGACCAATTCCATCAATGAAATCAGTGGTGCTGATTATATCCTGGCTTGTGGGACAAATACCGCAGACTGTCACCCGGTAATCAGCTATAAAATCAATAGAGCTGTCCGGAATGGTGCCAAACTGGTTGTTATCGATCCCCGCAAGACAGATTTTGCTGCTATGGCTGAGGAACACCTGCAGCTAAAACCAGGCACAGATATTGCTCTATTAAACGGTTTAGCCAATGTAATTATCAATGAAAATCTTTGGAACAAAGATTTTGTTGCTAATCGAACCGAAGACTTCGAAGCACTAAAAGTAGCGGTGGCAAAATACACACCCGAATATGTGGAAGAAATCACCGGAGTTCCAGCAGCAAAGATAAAAGAAGTTGCCAGAGCTTATGCCGGTGCAGAGCGGGCATCTATCCTCTACACTATGGGTATAACTCAGCATACAGTTGGAACCAGTAATGTTTGGGCAGTTGCCAATCTTGCTATGCTCTGCGGACAGATCGGTCGTGAATCAACAGGGGTTAATCCCCTGCGCGGCCAGAATAATGTCCAGGGAGCATGTGATATGGGAGCGCTTCCCAATGTGTTAACAGGCTATCAAAGTGTTGCAGATGCGGCTGTTAGAGAGAAGTTTGGTAAGGCGTGGAACTGCAGTGTTCCTGAGAAACCAGGACTTACAGTCGGTGAGATGATGTCTGCGGCTGCTCATGGAGATATCAAAGCCATGTTCATCATGGGTGAGAACCCGGTGCTCAGTGATGCTGATGCCGGCCATGTGGCAGAAGGCTTAAAGAAATTGGACTTCCTGGTGGTGCAGGATATCTTCCTCACAGAGACCGCCCAGTATGCTGATGTGGTGCTTCCTTCAGCCTGCTTCGCTGAGAAGGATGGCACATTCAGCAATACCGAACGCCGTGTCCAACGGGTTCGCAAAGCTGTGAATCCTCCAGGAGAGGCTTTGGCTGACTGGGAGATTATCTGCCGGATCGCCAATGCTATGGGATACCAGATGAATTATGCTTCTCCATCTGAAATCCTGGATGAGATCGCCAACTTGACTCCATCATATGGCGGTATCTCCTTTGCACGTTTGGAGAAGCATGGTCTGCAGTGGCCCTGCCCGACCCCGGATCATCCAGGAACTCCGTTCCTGCATGGGGAGAAGTTCAGCCGCGGCCTCGGCAAATTCCATGCTGTGGAGCATATTCCACCAGATGAACAGCCTGATGAGGAGTACCCGTTTATCCTGAGTACAGGACGGCGGCTGTTCCATTACCACACCGGCACTATGACCAGAAAGGGTTCACTGGATGAGTTTATGCCTGGTGATTACCTGGAGATGAACTGTGCCGATGCTGAGAGGCTGAATATCAATGATGGGGACAAGGTGAAAGTGACTTCACGCCGTGGTGCAATCGAGATTCCGGCTAAAATCAGTGATACAGTTCCATCAGGCGTTGTTTTCACCTCCTTCCATTTTGCGGAGACACCGATTAATAGACTGACAAACCCGAAATTTGATGCCATCTCAAAGATTCCTGAATTGAAGGTTTGTGCGGTTAATGTGACAAAATAGAGAAAACAATTGGCAAAAAACCCGGCTCCATTAAGGGGTCGGGTTTTTTTGATAACAAAAACTACCGGTCATAAACGATAGAATTTATTATTAAATTTTAGCAAGGTGGTGATTGCTTTGTTCATAAGAAGATTGACCAAAT
>CAZZEY010000321.1:0-1799 GCA_964653445.1 uncultured Syntrophaceticus sp.
ACTTTAATATAGTAAATTAATTAAATAAAGTAAAGCCCTGATGAATGGCAGAAAGGATGGTTTTCTGTGAAATGGCACACTGAATATCATTGGTTTCAAACCAAACAGAAAAGAGAGTTTATCAATATTACCGAGTTAGTGGATAATGCTGTTAAAACAGCCGGTATTAAAGAGGGAATGGCCCTGGTTAGTGCAATGCATATCACAGCTGGTGTTTTTGTTAATGATGAGGAAGAAGGAATCAAAGCCGATATGATGGAGTGGGCTGAAAGTATTGCCCCATATCGAGATGACTACAGACATCACCGCACAGGAGAAACAAATGGAGATGCTCATCTCAAAAATATTTTGTTTCATCATCAGGTAATGGTTCCTGTTACAGATGGCAAACTTGATCTTGGTCCTTGGCAGCAGATTTTTTATGCCGAGTTTGATGGTCAAAGGCGAAAAAGAATGCTGATCAAGGTTTTCGGAGAATAGTCTCAAAGTTTCATATTAAGAAAGGGTGATCAAATGCAGATCAAAGGAGGTCCCCCGGATCCTGAAGGTACAGCAGGGATTGAAGGCTCAGTCAGATCAGTAATTTGTCCATTATGTGAAACCCTGTGGCAGTTGTCCGTCATCCTCACCACATTTGGCCCTGAAGAGCAGGAGCGGTTTTGGGCAGGGAAGGGCTGCCCAGACTGTTGGTATCTGTGGAGAGATTGAGCTATTATTCTTCATCATTGTTTACCTGGCTGTGAAATATTTCTTCTGGGGTCAATGTTTCATCATCCTGTTTAACCTGACTGATAACTTCAGTTACACCACGGGCTTTAGATGCTGCACTGACAGCTGTTTCTATTTCGGAACTATTATCAGCACGCCCTGCCAGCACTACTTTCCCTCGATTAACGCTTTTTACTCCAATTTTGTTGGGGTTTCCTTCTGGATCCCCCTCCAGTTCTTCCTGTACCTCCTGGATTATATCCTGGTCAGTGATTGCTCCATCAGTGCTGATCGAAATAGCATTAGCAACCCCTTTTACTCCAGGTACCTGTTGTATCAAATCTTCAGCCCACTTTTTTTCTTTTAATGTATCAACTATTCCTTGAAGCTGAACCTCCCCTTCCACCACATCACAATTCAGCCCATAACTGCCTAAATTCCTGTCGTTTTTCAGCAGGGAACTGATCTGTTTTTTCAGTTCGTCATCGGAATTACTATGCTTAGCCACTGTTGTCCTCCTTGATAAATTTTTTTTATTATTTCCTGTCATTTAGATTAAAATTCCGGTTGTAAGGGAAGTCAACACCAAATTATTGATCTGTTTTATCCCCGTGGTAAGGTAGTGGTACATACTGCACAGAAGGGCGCCTCTGATTTGGTTGAGGATACAGCTCCATAAGTTGATGGATCTCATTGGGAAACAGGCAGGAAACGTTAATCCCCAATTGCTGCAGCTGAGAACAGGTTATGGGATAATCGTGTGTCCATTTACCTGATGTCAGCTCTTCAGCTAATTGCTTCGCCTCCTCAGGTGAAATTTTGTCTTTAAGCAGTTCAATTATAAAATCCTGTACCTGATGCATGGCTTTTTCAGCAATATCCGCGAAAATCAATGTGCGGTCATCTATTTCATTGATATCCTTTTGTTCAACTGTTTTCAAAATTGAAACAGCGGGATATTCACCTAGTTGAGGATCAACAGGTCCAACCACTGCATTAGGATCCATGATTATTTCATCAGCGGCAAGAGCAATCATAGTGCCCCCTGACATAGCATAATGAGGAATGAAAACTGTTACTCTAGCTGGATG
>CAZZEY010000322.1:0-1796 GCA_964653445.1 uncultured Syntrophaceticus sp.
AAGGGTAATGAGCAATCTGCTCTCAGGACAGAGGTACACACCCTTTTTAACAATATAGAATCTGCGGTAAAACAAAGAAACAGAATAAAATGGGCACTGATTACAGGGCCCGTTCTTGCCGCCATTGCGGTTATGCTCTTGAGTGCAGGACAACTTTTTCCGGGAGTATTATTACTAGCTCCTGGTCTAGTGCTGTTCGGATGGTCCCGAACAGTATCCAGGATGTGCGGCAAAACCATCAAAGAAGCGGAAGAAAAACTAATACAGCTTGCCCAGACGGCTGGCATACATACTGCAGGTACACCGGATGAGGTAGTTGCGCACCTGGACAGGCATCTGGAAAAACAGGATGAAGAGATGAGAACTGCTTTAGAGAACGCAGAGCTTGAGTTCCAGGAGAATGAGAGGGTTTTAAATAAGCTTCTTCAGGAGAGACTCCTGGTTGATAAGGAATTGGAAAGGCTTGCTGAAAATCTACGGGAGTTCCATACTTCTTTAACAGAGTGTGCCGGGGAACTGGATAAAGTTCAGATTACACTGGAACACCTGATGCAGAAAACCGGGAAACCGGACCCTGCTTCACTGGAAAACGCCATTAAACAAAAGGAACATATGGAGAGGGACATCGATCTGGCTGTGACTCGCCTGAAAACACTTCTGGGCAGTGAGGATGAATGGAGAGAGAAACTGCTTGAACTAGAACCCTATTTGGAACAGTGCCCCAATCCCCGCGCCGTGGAAAGGCTTGATGAGGAAAAAACCCGGCTGGAGGCTGCAGTTCTAGACCTGAGGGAGCAGGAGGAAACTCTTCAACAGCGTTTTGAAAAGCTGCGCCAGCAGGAGCTGGAAGAATCGCAAAGCCTTTATGCTGCAGGGTGTGGAGATACTGCCACCCTTGCTCTGCGTCTTAAAGAGGCGGAACAGGTGCTGGAAAGCGCTATCAGGGAATCGTTGGCTGCCTTATGGGTACAAAAAGCAGCAGAGGCTGCTAAAGAAGGTTTTGAAGAAGCTCTTCTGGAGCCTTTGAGCAGGGCAGGGGAGATCTTTCACTCTATAACAGGGCGTTATAATACCATTAATTATGTCAGACAGGGAGGGGATCTATCCTTCACGGTCAGCCGGCAGGGAACCACATACAGTGAGGATCTTTTAAGTGATGGTGCCAGAGCTCAACTGCTGATCGCTTTGCGTCTTGCCCTGCTGGAAAGAATCCTGGGAGAAGAACCGGGGTTTCTGGTGCTGGATGACCCCCTGTTGAATTCATCTCAAACCAGAAAACAGAAGGCTGTTGAAGTGTTTTTGGATTATGCCCGGCGCGGCTGGCAGCTGTTTTACTTTACTGTTGATAGAGCAGCAGCAGAGATTTTTCAGGAGTTGGGGGATGATCTGGTTGAACTCAAAAGGGTCTGCGACTTTTGCAGTTGAGGTTTAGTTACTGGTAGTAGGTCGATGTGGTAAAATACGGGGAATAAGGATAACCAGGGGGTATTTTATAATGAATGCGGTTTTGCGGGTGCGAAATTTTTTAGCCCAATTTCCTTATGACATTGAGGTTCTTGAGTTTGAAGAAAGTACTAGTACTGCCCAAGAGGCTGCAAGAACAGTGGGAGTGGAAGTGGGGCAGATCGCCAAAACCATTCTTTTTATTACTGGAGGGGGACCTGTTCTGGTAATTACCAGTGGTGATGCCAAAGTGCGCCAGAGCAGTTTGAAAAAGCACCTGGGTGTCAGCGGTAAGGTGAAGCTTCCTGATGCAGAACAGACAATGGAGATAACAGGTTTTCCATTAGGGGGAG
>CAZZEY010000323.1:0-1796 GCA_964653445.1 uncultured Syntrophaceticus sp.
GCAAAAAAGAGAACACTGATCGCTGTACCTAGGCTGATTCTGACAGCTGTTATAATTTCCGGCAGACAGCCAGGAATAATCACATGGAAATATATTTCCCGGGGTGTTGCACCTAAAGAGAGAACAGATAGGATGGTACTGTCAGATATTTTTGTTGCCGCATCCCTTGTTGTAACCAGTATCTGAAAAAAGATAATAAGAACTATTAAAATTATTTTTGACAGATCCCCGATATTGAAGATGGCGAATATGACCGGCAGCAGAGCAATCTTGGGAATGGGATAAAGGAGATAGAGCTGTGGTGATATCCATTTATCTAATTTTGCATTCCTGCCGATATACAGCCCTAGTGGAACAGCCAGAGCAAATCCGAGAAAAAGACTTATCAGTACTCGATAGGTACTTACCAGGAAGTGCTTCCACAGTCCTTCTGACAGGACATTAAAAAATGAAACCAATGCAGGGATTGGGCGCGGCAATGCTGGGTTTCGCAACAGCAAAGCGAGAAGTTCCCAAGCCAGAAAGAAAACAATTATTGCAATTGAATATACTAGTAATTTATCATCTTTTAAATATTTATTCTTCACTTTGGGAGCGAACCTCCAGTGAGGCACGTACTTCTGTACACTTTTCATGAAAAATCAACTGCTCTCTGTAGCCTTCAGTTCCCTGAGCAGGATTGGCTATCTTTGCACAGATCTTTCCGGGACATGCAGAGAGAATAATGATCTCCTGTCCCAGGTAAACAGCCTCTTCAATGCTGTGGGTGACCAAAACACAGGTTATCTGATGTCGTTTGAGCAAATCAAAGATTACCTTTTGCAGGTTTTCTCTGGTCAAGGCATCAAGAGCCGATAGGGGCTCATCCATCAATAAAATATCAGGATAAAGAGATAAGGCACGCGCCAAAGCAACCCTTTGTTTTTGTCCCCCACTTAACTGCTTTGGGTAGCGGTCAATACACTCGGTCAATTCTAGTTCTTCAAAAACTTGCTCAAGTATCTCTTTGATTTCCTGCTCTGGAACCTTACGCAGTATGAGGCCCAGAGCTGCGTTTTCCCAGACAGTCTTCCAGGGGAGCAGGCCATATTCCTGTAGGATCAATGCTGTCCCTCTGTTGGGTTTCACCAATTTCTTACCATACAGCAAAACCTCTCCCTGAGTGGGTGCTAGTAAGCCCGCCATTATATAGATCAGTGATGTCTTACCACATCCCGAAGGCCCAATGACAGCGTAGCTTTTTCCTTTTTCTATTTCCATGTCAATACCATACAGGGCTTGTACCGGTTTGCTGCCATTGCTGTATGTCAAAGAAACATTCTTTAAATTAAGCATATTATTCCTTCTTTATTTGATAACCTCATCAGTTACAATGTCTTCATAAGTATAAGCTTCCGTAAGCAGGCCATTATCTTTCAACCAGCCGAGCACCCTCTGGGTATCTTCCTGGGAGGGCAACTGCAGTGTCGGAAAGGACGGAACCGGATAAGACTCCTGCAGCTCCACAGGGATCTGTACCTTTTCGATAAAAAGCTCTCGGTAGTCCTCCGGGTTCTCAGTTAAAATATCTGTCCCTTCCATGTATGCTTGGATAAATTTTTTGATGGCCTCTTTCTTTGTTGCAATTGCATCATCACTGAAAAAAAAGACTGACTGTGAAATATTCACACCTAATTTGGTATCATCAATCAACACTTTTGCACCCTTTAATTCTGCATAAGCAGCTAGGGGATCAGGCAGGACAGCTGCATCCACCTGTTTTTGTAAGAGCATCTCTGCCCTTAAGGGCATTTTGG
>CAZZEY010000324.1:0-1788 GCA_964653445.1 uncultured Syntrophaceticus sp.
TTGCAGAGCGCTCATCTAAAAAAGCCGCAATATCTCCGTATAATACAGTTTCTGCCCCAACATGTGTGGGATGTGCACCACTCACCTCAACCATCTCACGCAGAGCCTGTGGATTATCAATAATCGGGCAGGGACATAAATAGTTGTCATAGAACGGCATTCTCTTTTGATATTCTAAAAAGAGGGGATTTTTTAACACATCTAACAGGCTTTTCTCCCGGATATTATCGACAGCAAAATGAACGAATGCACACGGCTCCACATCACCCCGGGCATTGATGTGGAAGTAAGCATCTCCTCCTGCAATACAGCCATTGGTCCATTTTCCATCATTCCAGAAGTCTACAATTAAAATTGGCTTATTTTCCCGCAAATATTTGATACGCTCAAGTAAGTAGGCCCGCTGTTCAGGTAGTACCATCAAATCAGGATCAGGTTCGCGGCCAATGGGTATATAGTGGAAACTCCAGATATACCTAACACCTTTATCGATCAAAAAATCGATGAAGTTATCACTGGTGATCTGCTTTATATTATCCCTGGTGATGGTAAATGATGCCCCGAAAATAATGCCCCTTTCCTTCATTAGATCCATGGCCCGGGTAAGTTTCTTAAATGTACTTTTGCCACGGCGGGCATCTGTGGCTTCCTCCCATCCTTCTAAACTAACTGCAGGAGAAATATTACCTAACTCCTGCAGCCTGTCAGCCACCTCTTCATCAATTTTAGTACCATTTGTATAAACCATAAAAGCCATGTCATTATGCTTCTGGGCCATATCTAAAAGATAGGGATAGACAAAGGGTTCTCCTCCTGAAAGCACAATACCATAAATACCCAACTCCCTGGCCTCATTAAGGATTCTGTCCATCAATTCAGGTTCTAATTGGTCATGTTTGTTATATTCCCCTGCCCAGCAGCCCTCGCATTTCAGGTTGCAGGCACTGGTGGGGTCAATCAGAATTGTATAGGGGACATGTACCCCTGTTTTTTCTTCAACTTCTCTCCTGCGCGGATGGCTGAGCAACATAGTGTTAATTACAGCATTGCACAGCAACCTTTCACGCACACCATGGTCAATTTCAGTAAAAATATTATTAAAATAGGTTCTCATCGCGGGATTATTTTGATAAGTAGTGAGCACATAGCGAATATATTCTTTGTGCTCTGGTAGAGGTGTGATCTTCTCTAAAACACTAAGCAATCGGGGTATATTGTTATTCGGATCACCCTCAACATAATTAAAGGCCGTTCTCAGCAGACTTTCACCCACATACCGTTTGGCAAAGTCCCAATTTCGCTTGGGAAAAACAACACCTTTTGTCATGCTCCAGTCGCCTCCTGTTATTCTCCCATATTCCAAACAGCGACATAAAGCGAAATACCCAAAATACCAAAATAACTCCCAAAAAAATTCTTACACCTCATTATCACCTCCCGCAAGTATATCTTAGGCTGCTGCTTGAATTAGGTCATCAAGAAAACAAACCAGCAAATTGTACTGCCCCAATTCAATCTGGCCCAGGGAATTGTGGAACCTCTCCAGCAGTCTCGTAAGCATTCCTTCTTTTTCAAGATAATGGCAGCTTGTCTGCGTCTCCCGTGATAAACTGCCGGCAACGGTCCCTGAAAAGTGGGTAAGACGCTGTTCCGGTTTATTAATATTAATGGACTGAACCAATTTAATGGCCTGCTCATTAAAGGTTTTCAAACAAGCCACAAAAACAGCTACTAAACAGGCGCAACGCATGGTAGGCCCCTGGGCTTGAGGAAGCAGTGCCACCAATT
>CAZZEY010000325.1:0-1782 GCA_964653445.1 uncultured Syntrophaceticus sp.
ACTCATTTGAAAAAGTAATTTCCACCCCAAAATCAGGAGCAGCGGAAATAACTTTTGCAAATACGAAGGGTTGCAAGATGTGGAAGTAACTTTTGCAAGCGATGTTCAGGTTCACTTCTGCTGCATAAACTGGAAAATCACCTTTCAAAAAGTTATGATAATCTTGGTGGTGCCTCTGAAGGAGGTACTCATATGAGCAACTTCAAACATCTGACACAAGAGGAAAGGAACATAATCGAGCAAAGATTGAACAGCAGGGAATCATTCAAAAGCATAGCCCGTGAGCTTGGTAAGGATCCAACCACAATAGCGAAAGAAATAAAAAATCATATCCAATACAAGCAAACCGGATGTTATGGAATGGCATTCAATGACTGCAGGTATCGTTTCAGTTGCATTGCCACGCGTCTTTGTGGCAGCTTACGATGCAGACGTTATTGTCGCTTTTGCGGATCACATCCATGTTCGTCACTTTGTAGTGAATATCAACGGGAGATTTGCTCCAGGCTTTCGAAACCGCCCTATGTTTGCAATGGTTGTGAAAACAAACGGTCCTGCACATTGGAGAAGAGGGTCTACTCTGCAACACATGCACAAAAAGAATACGAGGCATTACGTTCTGAGTGCCGCCAGGGGCTGCAGATCACTGAAGAGGAGGCGATAAGACTGGATTCCGTTGTCAGCCCTCTCCTCATGAAAGGTCAGTCGCTTCACCACATATGTATCAACCATGCTGATGAGATCATGCTCGACGAACGCACACTGTACAACTATGTGGATATGGGGGTTTTCACAGCAAGGAATATCGATATGCCCAGAGTAGTACGTATGGGTAGGCGCAGGAAGATAAAAGACCGGTTCAAGGTAGATAAAAAATGCCGGATAGGACGAACTTATCAGGACTATCTTAAATTCAGACAGGAGCATCCGGACCTCCCAGTGGTTGAAATGGACACGGTCGAGGGAAGGATAGGCGGCAAAGTTCTGCTGACGCTGCATTTCACTTTCCCACAGCTCATGCTCGCATTCATCAGAGACGCGAATACTTCCCAGTCTGTCATTGATATCTTCGACCGTCTTTACCTGGAACTTGGGTCCGATACTTTCCGCAAATTGTTCCCGGTACTGCTCTGTGACAATGGCAGTGAGTTCTCTAATCCGGCCGCTATTGAATTTGATTCAAATGGGCAGCGAAGAACATGGGTTTTCTACTGTGATCCGCAGGCTCCTTACCAGAGAGGTGCGGCAGAAAACAACCATGCACTGATCCGGCGTATTATCCCCAAGGGCAGTTCTCTTGATGATTTTACCCAGCAGGATATTACCCTGATGATGAACCATATCAACTCATACGGTCGGCTGAACCTCGGGGACAAGACTCCTTATTGGACTTTCGCGTCATTTTATGGTGAAGAAATATTAAGAAGGATGAATGTAGATCTTATCCCGCCAGATAAGGTCACTCTGCATCCATCCCTTCTTAAAAAATAAAAAATAAATCTACAGAGGCACCACCAGCCACAACTGCATAACCACATTCCAAAAGGGTGGAAATTACTCTTGCAATAAAGTCAGCTAATTTCCATACCTCTGTTTCATTATGCTCAAAAATGGGCTGGTTTTGCTCCTCCAGCCTATATTTTAACCTATTATTGACTGAAAAGCATTAAAAATATGTCAGAATAAACCGATCTAAAATCAGCTAAAAAGCCGATCCTGTCTGATGAATCGGCTTGTGTGGAATTTACTTTTGCAAACTGGAAATTACCTTTTCAATTGACC
>CAZZEY010000326.1:0-1781 GCA_964653445.1 uncultured Syntrophaceticus sp.
TATCAATCCTTTATAATAAATTTTTTATACATTATAACATTTAAGAAACGCAATATGTCTATAAAATTCAATAAAAAGGAGACTTTATTTGCTCCGCAGATATCCGGAGTGGGGGAATGACACCAAACTGATCAAACAGATATCTGAACAAAAAGAAATCGCCCCGACAGAATGGAGCGGCTCTTGTACCATTATTAATAAATTGCAGATGATACAGTTAGACTCTCTACGAACCACGTATCATTGCATAATTATATTCATTAACCGGGGATTAAACAACTCACCATCCTTCAATTGCGTTCTACCTTTTCGGTCTTTGTGGGACGTGATGGTTAATCTATTTCTTTACCCAGGTAGGCCTCGATAACATCCGGGTTGTGCTGCACTTCTCCTGGAGTCCCTGCGGCAATTTTTTGGCCGTAATTGAGTACATTCACATGATCTGAGATGTTCATGACAAAGCTCATATCATGCTCAACAAGCATGATGGTGATTCCCATCTCCCTTATGCTCTGTACTATCTGCATTAGTGTCTGTTTTTCCTGAATATTCATACCTGCCGCAGGTTCATCTAAAAGCAGTAGGACAGGGTCTGCTGCTAGGGCTCGGGCGATCTCCAGGCGGCGCTGTTCTCCATAAGGAAGGTTTTTCGCCAATTCCTCTTTTTTTTCCAGCAGATCGACCGCCCGTAGGGCTTCACATGCCTTTTCTTCAAAATTTCTTTCCTCTGCTTTTATGCCGGGGAAGCGGGTGATTGCCCCGAGCATCCCTGAGGAGCCGCGGCAGTGCCGCCCAATTCGGACATTGTCTAGTACAGATAAATTCTTAAAGAGTCGGATATTCTGGAAAGTACGAGTAATTCCCAGAGCAGTGACTTTATATGCTTTGTGACCGGTAATGTCTCTTCCATTAAAATAGACTTTCCCTGATGTTGGTTTGTATAGACCTGAAATCATATTGAAAATAGTGCTCTTTCCAGCTCCATTGGGGCCAATGAGTGCACTGATCCAGCCCTTTTCTACTTTTAAGCTGACATGGTCGACTGCCATAAGGCCGCCGAACTGAATGGTAATATCTTGTAGCTCTAGAAGTGAGGTCATATTTATTTCCCCTTTGTCTCTTTGATTTGCGAGATTTTTGCCAGCCTGAGGTGCACAAGATCCAAAAACAGCTTTCGGAAATTGACACCACCCAAAAGCCCATGGGGGCGGAAGATCATCATGGCAACCATCAGAGCGCTGTAGATGAGCATCCGGTATTCTTGAACAAAGCGCAGAAATTCCGGAGCCAGTGAAAGCACTGTGGTGCCCAAAATTGTCCCTGGTACACTTCCCAATCCTCCCAGCACTACGAAGTTCAATAGTTCGAAGGATCTGGATACTCCAAAGTCCGCGGGGTTTAAGTACTGAATCAGGTGGGCATAGAGCCCTCCACCTAAACCAGCAAAAAAAGTTCCTATCGCAAAGGCCTTAACTTTATAGAGGAGAATATTGATCCCCATGGCCTCTGCCGCCAGTTCATCCTCTCTGATTGCTGTAAGGGCACGCCCAAAACGGGAGTCGTGAATCCTATACATACAGAGGATTGAGAGAACTGCCAGCAGCAGTACTATAGCGAAACTGGTATCTCTGGGGATTCCGGCAAGTCCTCGGGCTCCTCCTGTGATATCTAGGTTGATAAATACGATTCTAACAATTTCGGCAAAACCCAGGGTAGTGATGCCCAGGTAATCACCGGTCAGGCGCAGGGATGGAAACCCAAGCAGCATCCCTGCAAAACCT
>CAZZEY010000327.1:0-1774 GCA_964653445.1 uncultured Syntrophaceticus sp.
AGCACCTGGATATACTTATGGAAACGGGAAAAGTGGAAAAAATCAGGTTGTTCGAGGATTAGTGTCATGATATAATTATCGCGCGGTATACCGGATGGGACCAGTACCATACCGGGAAGACCGATTAATGACCATCTGAAAATATTTGCAACACCAACCGCTTGTACCTGTGCAAGGACTGAGACGGAAGGTAATGTTGAGCAGCATCTTACTGCCTTCTGGACCATTGTTCAGGAGGCATTTTGTTTTTTAGGCTGGTGATATTGAAGTAGATCACTGCTTATCGATAATTGTAAAAACTTGTGGAGGCGAAGATGTTGGAGATCGGATTTGTCGGTGCCGGTAAAGTTGGTCCTGCATTGGCTCTACTGCTGCAGAGAGCAGGATACAGTATCGCCGGAGTGGCCAGCAGGACTGATGAATCAGCGAACAAACTGGCAGAGCGGTTGAATTGTTCTGCTCTCTCCAAAGAGGATGTGGCCCGATGCTCTGGTGTGCTTTTTATTACAACACCTGATGATTCTATTGCAGCTGTGGCGCAGGAAATAGCTGATAAGGGTGCTTTTCAGCCGGGGCAGGTGGTTCTGCACATGAGTGGTGCCCATACCGCTCGGCTGTTGGAGCCCGCGAGCCGGCAGGGGGCCATCACATTATCAGTTCATCCCATTCAGTCCTTTGCCAGTGTAGAACAGGCCATCAACCTGATTCCGGGAACCTACTTCAGCATTGAGGGTGACCGCCGGGGCTATCAGTTTGCTGAGGAAATGGTGGAAAAACTGGGGGGTTATCATTTTAAACTTGACGCAGATTCAAAAGTGCTCTACCATGCAGCAGCCAGTGTGGCTTCCAACTATCTGGTGGGACTGTTGAATACTGCACTGGAGTTATTGGCTGCAGCTAATGTACCTGCAGATGTGCGGCTGCCCGCTTTTCTTCCCTTGGTTGAGGGAACACTGAACAACATCAATAATTTAGGTATACCCCAGGCCTTAACCGGGCCTATCTCCCGAGGGGACTGCGGCACTGTGAAAAAGCATCTGGATGGAATGAAAGAATTGCCGGAGTTGTTAAGTGTCTACCAAACTCTTGGCTTGGTGACAGTTGGTGTTGCTCTGAACAAGGGAACAATAGATGAAAAACAGGCGGCGGCATTAAGGACGCTGCTGGCTAATAGTTGGCATGGTATGCACTAGATTGGTGATATAGTGAACGCTATTTGCTGCATTGGTATCTTAACAATTTTAAGGAGGGTTATTGATGTCTCGGGTAACAACAGCAACACTACAGGAAATGAAAGAAAAGGGCGATCCCATTACACTGCTTACAGCTTATGACTATCCCACAGCGTGTTTATTAGATGAAGCAGGGATCGATATCCTGCTTGTGGGGGATTCTTTAGGAAATGCGGTGCTCGGTTATGAAAATACCCTACCGGTTACACTGGAGCAGAGCCTCCACCACACTGCCGCAGTGGCCAGGGGAGCAAAGCGGGCTATGGTAGTGGGGGACCTGCCTTTCCTTTATTACCAGACAACTATAGGAGAGGCTGTCTGGAATGCCGGCCGCTACCTTAAAGAGGCAGGTGCACACGCAGTCAAACTGGAAGGCGGCCGGGAGAGGGCAGATGCTGTCAAAGCTATGGTGGAAACAGGGATACCTGTGATGGGGCACCTGGGACTCACCCCGCAGATGGTGCATCAATTTGGCGGTTACCGTGTCCAGGGGAAAACCGATGAGGCAGTAGAGAAACTTCTAGCTGATGCTCTGGCACTGC
>CAZZEY010000328.1:0-1764 GCA_964653445.1 uncultured Syntrophaceticus sp.
TCATCCTGATTATCGGTGGTGTTATTTTCATTAATAAATAATTAAAATAACCAAAAAGCCCCGTACCTACTGATTGGATTTTTAAGGCGGCATAATTAATAAAGGGCTTTACTTATAGTGAGGCCCTTCTGTGTTTGTCTAGATTTTCTGCCACCTGCTTAAAGATTTCAATAAATTCCTCAACCTTTTCTTCAGGGATTCCTGCAGCTGCGACTTTTACCAGTTCTGTGTACTGCTTTTGGATACACTCTTCTTCTCTGCGGGCCTTTTCGGTCAAATAGACCAGATAGGCTCTTTTATCTTCAGTGCATTGCTTGCGAAAAATATACCCTTTAGTCTCCAATGACACGATGGTCCTAGAAATAGCTGGTTTGCTGACCGCAACACCTGTTACGATATCATCCTGTTTAACCCCTTCACCATTGGTATATAGAAACATCAGAACATTGGCTTCCGCGCTTCCCAACTGTTTTTCTCGCAGAGCACTGATTATGCACAGCTGACCAGATTGGATGATTCTGCTGGCCAGGTTGATTAGAAGCTGGAACTTGGTCACTTCAAACGCCACCTTTCTGGGAAGTTCTGCTCTTTTGTTAGCTTAATCTGTTTTCCGAGATGATTCAAGACTTATCACCACAGGATGGGGCAGTCTTAAAAAATATTTCGGAAAAAGCTGATGATCGATTCCCAGAGAGTAGTTTTCTGCTCTTCAGGCACAGATTCGGTTTCTGGTTCATCCATCTGTATGCCCTCTGTACGAAGAATGAACTGAACTTTGCTGTTTTGATTGTTGCTATTATCCATAAAAGATTTATATTTATCACCCAGTTTTTCCAGTTCATCCAGGGCAGCTAGACCTCTCATCAGATCATTATACTGGCTGCCTGTTTCACTGCTTATGGTTGATACACCATCTGCAGCTGCCGAGATGCCCTCTGCAAGCTGCTCCTGGCCCTTGGACAGTTCCTCCATACCACTGCTGAGTGCTGGTGTTTCCTGGGCCAGAGATTCAATGCCCTGGTGTATTTCGCCCAAACCGCTGTTGAGTCCGCTGGCAGCAGTGAAGAGTTTGTCTATGCCTTCTTTTTCCTGGGTGAGGCATTCATTAAATTTATCAATTCCATCGATCAGGGTGCCTAGCTTTACCTTGTCATTATCCGGTAAGAAGGGTTGAATTTGCTGTAGCTGTAATAACGGAATTATCTGCTGGGCTAACAATGCATGTGATTCAACAAGCTCTTGATGCCCACTGCTCAGCTGCTTTAAACCTGCGGCTAACTCTCCGGAACCATGATGGGTTTTCTCCACACCATCCTCCAGCTGCTCAAGACCAGCTGAGATCTGGCCGCATCCATCAGCCATTTTTTTCTGGTTGTGCCCGATTTCCTGGGCTGCTGAGCTCAGTTTATCAAGTGAGTTTTCCAGTTGTACAAGGCCGGTGAATAGTGGTGACAGTTTGCTCTTTATATTCAATTTTGACAGGTCCAGTTCTGATAGAGCACTGACCGAGGGGAGAGCGGCAATTTCGAACGGTTCTAGCTCGATTTCATCCCCTCTCATCTCTAGAGTGATATCAGCTGTGGGGAAGGGGAACACCATCCAGCCCAGCTGGATTTCATCACCTACTACAACCTGACTGGCTCCTGGGGATTTGATATTTTTCCATTTCCCCGCAGATAGTGAGGTAGAGACCTGAAAGGCAAAAGGGGTGTGTAGTGTCTCATCTGTGGAAATATTTTTGCCCTGATAATCTTTCTCTTTTCT
>CAZZEY010000329.1:0-1757 GCA_964653445.1 uncultured Syntrophaceticus sp.
TCATTTTGGATCATTTTGCGGGGTGTTGGGTTGATAGCAGCTTCACCCACCTTCCCGAAAAGTCCCTTTCTTGTTATCCTTCCTATACCTTCCCCGCCATCGATAACGATCTGCCTGTCTGCCCTCCTTGAAACCCTTGCACAGATTTCCATGCCATCTGTAACATCGGGGTCATCACCCCCATCTTTAATGATGCAGCAGGAAGCATAATCCGGTCCCAGTTCAGGAGAAATCACCTCCAGTTCCAGTTTCACTCCAGAGGGAGTGTCTATGGAAACCTTTGATATCTCTCTGTTTTCCAGCAGCATGATGACACATGCCTTGGCTACAGCAGCACTACAGCTGCCGGTTGTATAACCACACCGCAGTTTTTTACCCCTCTTTACCACAAACATATCTTTCATCTTCCCACCGCCATATAGAGTAAAGCATTAACAATAGATGCAGCCACATTGCTTCCTCCCTTGGTCCCTACGGTTGTTATGGAAGGGATATCAAGCTCTCTGATGAATTCCTTGGATTCTGCAGCCCCTACAAATCCAACCGGTACACCTATGATTAATGATGGGCTTACCCTGCCTTGTTTGATCAGCTCCCCTATCCTGAATAAAGCTGTTGGGGCATTCCCTATCACATAGATATCCACTTGATCCTGGCATGCGATATCTACAGTTGCATAGGAACGAGTGGTTCCCTTTTTTTGGGCCAATTCTTTTACCCGTTCATCATCTATATAGCACTTCAATTCCGAACCCGACTTTTTGAGCGCCTTTTTATTGATACCGGACCAGACCATTCTGGTATCTGCAAATATTCTGCACCCCTGGGCCAGCAGCTTTAAACCGATGTTAATAGGATCATTTTTAAACACAACAATGTTCTGATAATCAAAATCCCCGGTGGTGTGTATCATTCTTTTCACAATAGTAAGTTCATTTTCGTTAAAGTTCATGCCAGCCATAGTCTGCTGTATTATTTCCATGCTTTTTTTCTCTATCATAGTGGGATCATTTAAATACATTTACCTGCCCCCCTTTCCTCTGCTGTCTGCATAGTCTAGCATTGATAAAAAAGAATTCATATTTCCTAAAAAACTGATATGGGGATACCCTGCCAGCACATTTTTATATCTGTATCCACCGGACCATGCTGCATCACCTTTGGTTTTTTTGATGCTGTATACGGTATCAGCATTTGACAACACAGTGATCGATTTATGAAATTCATGGCCAGTCAGCCTATTCTTAGCTTTACCCAGCATACAGTCATTTTTAAGCTCAATATCAATGTAGCCAAAGTTCTGCAGTTTATCTGTCATCAGACTCCTACCTGGGAAAACCCCCACCATTCTGCTGTCCTCTATGTATTCCATCAGATACATGAACCCGCCGCACTCAGCATAGATGCAGCCTCCCCTATCGGCAAAAGCTTTAATCGATGCCAGCATCGTTCTGTTCGCGGCAAGTTCAGTTTTATAAACCTCAGGGTAGCCGCCTCCCAAGTAGAGGAGGTCACAGGGTGGCAATTCTCTGTCTGCAAGAGGTGAAAAGTATTCGATCTTACAGCATTTGCTGAGCAGCTTCAAATTTTCCCTATAGTAAAAGGAAAAGGCCAGATCCCGGGCTACCGCCACAGTGATGTTTCTCACCGGGGGGTATTCCACCGGTATAAAATCCACCTCTTCCATCAGTTTCACCAATAGATTTAAATCTATATTTTGTTTGATAATATCAGCAGCCTTTTGGATGCGGTTGTTT
>CAZZEY010000330.1:0-1747 GCA_964653445.1 uncultured Syntrophaceticus sp.
GATGCATTGGAAGCTATTCTGACAAGAAGGAGTATTAGGAGGTATACCGCTTAACCTGTAGCAGAAGACCTGATCAAGCAACTGTTGGAAGCTGCTATGCATGCACCCTCAGCACACAATCAGCAGCCGTGGCAGTTCGTGGTGATCCGGGAACGGCAGATCCTCGATAAGATACCTGAGTTTCATCCCTATTCCTCAATGCTGAAGACCGCACCTTTAGCTATTGTCGTTTGTGGGGACAGCAGCTATTTCAAGTCTCCTGATTATTGGCCGCAGGACTGTGCCGCTGCCACCCAGAACATTCTCCTCGCTGCCAGGGCACTTGGGTTGGGCTCGGTCTGGATGGGGGTCTACCCTAAAGATAATCTCATCGAGGTGCTGCGCAATCTCTTAGATCTGCCAGAACATATTACACCTTTTAATCTGATCGCTGTTGGGCACCCAGCAGAAGAAAAACCTCAGCCCAAACGCTTTGATGAGCAGAGGATTCATTATGATAGGTGGTGATTAATTTTTCACTTCAATACCGCCCAGTGCTGTCAAGGCATTAATAACGAGCTTTTTCTGGGATGCCGGGTCACCGGTGTATTCTGTTTTTCTGCCAGCAATGATGCCTCCTGCTTCCTCTCGCAGAAAGGTTATCCCTCCAAGGACAGCGGTTCCTTCAAAAACAATATTAATGTCCCGGGGAACGTAAAGGGTAATCCCACCCATGATGGCGGTCAGGTTCAATACTACCTCCCGTTCGGGGGTTTCCGCTACTGTAAGGTCCATATCCACTCCACCCATAAAGGCGAATACATTGGCATCATCCAGTTTCCATCCCTTGCTTTTAAAATCCAGTCCGCTCATGATCGCCCAGTGGGTACCTTTTGTACCAGACATTCTCTTTGTTCCCCGAATCAGACTCCAGCCGATGAGGATTAACACAAGAGGCCATAAGATGTTCCAGAGAAGGGAGAGGTCAAAATCAATAAACTTAAGATTTCGGCCCAGGATGAGGAGGCCGATCACCAGCACAATCAAGCTTGTTACAACAGTGCTGGCATGCGGTTCTCTTTTTTCCTGCTGGTCTTTCCTGCCAAAAAACTCAGATCCCAACAGATCAAAGCCTAATAAAATAAGGACTACAGGCCAATAGGTTGTGATCAGGCTGCCTAGGCCTATACTGGTCAAACCCAAATTATTAAGTAACAAGATAAAACCGATGGCCACTATTAATCCACCAATAAAGATCATACTCTTTCCTTTCATTTTTTGCCTCCTCGGTGTAGTAGTTCTATTATCTTCTTTTCCTGGTGATAGGTCAATAAAAATGTTGCCCACAGAAAAAACCGCAGCACTGCTGCGGTCTTTTATTGTTTTGCGGTGTAGTTGGTGTTAAGGCTGCTTATCGAGGTGTTGAAAGCTTTTTTTTCAGTGCTGTGACGGATCCACAAACCCCATGACCCGGTGTCTGTGCCCATCTACTACATTTGTCTCGAAAGATATATAGTGTGTATGATACCCCCCAGGCAGTTGGATGGCCGGGCCTGTCATGGCATAATAGGCATGGGTATGGCCGAAATCAAAGGTGGTGAGCCCTCTGATGTCATGTACATGGCTGCCATCTTTAGGCTGAGGGGGGCCTGTAACCCCTGGGTACAGATGGGCATGCTCTCGGTTGCAGCTGGTTTTGCCCCCGTGAGCGTGCACATGGGCGTGATGATCATAGCAGGGGTAGCCCTGGGATTCGCATTCTGTTGAC
>CAZZEY010000331.1:0-1732 GCA_964653445.1 uncultured Syntrophaceticus sp.
TTATCTTTTCGCCGGTATTATTGGGAGCATCGCTCATATTCTATCTGCTCCTGGTTCCGAAATTCCGATTATCGGAGCCAGTGGTGCTATCGCTGGTATACTTGGGGCTTATTTTCTCTCTTTTCCCAAGGCCAGAATTCTCACACTGGTACCTGTCTTTTTCTTAATCACATTTATCCGCATACCGGCTATCATCTTTCTTCCAATCTGGTTTGGTATACAACTCCTCAATGGGTTGAGCACTGCCGGTATGGCTGCAGAAGCAGTAGCCTGGTGGGCACATATTGGAGGCTTTATTGGTGGAGCAGTACTGCTGCCTTTCTTCAAGCGTCAGCGCAGGTTCAACTGAAATTACCTCATTTTTAGTGTAACATTTCTGCATAAAAACCAATGCCAAAAGGAATAATGTAAAATAAGGGGGGTGAATGCTAGTGTTAATGAAAAAGAGGAAAACTACTACCAGCAAGGCTGTAATGAGCATAGGTGCTTTTGTAACAGGTATAGGCAGACTTGTTGGAGGTAGGATCGGTGACGGTATTACCGGTTTTGGTCTGGCACACATAGTCCTGGGAGCAATAGACATGTTAAGACCATCAACTAGATTCCGGTAGTTTCAATTATTCACTTGTATTCACCTCCTTTTATCTCATCCCTTACTAAAACTTCACACCAATTAGGCTGTACACCCGAACAGTTCTTCTTTTTTTTCCATAAAAAACTTTTTATGCTTATGTTATTATTATCAAGAGGATACTCTATCCACTTTTGCCGAAGATGAACAGGAGAGATGTTGGTGTCACTTCAAAATACAGCTGATGATCTTTACCGAAATATTACCGATGTTCCTGCATCCTCATGGGCTATGTGTCAGAGATGCGCTAACTGGCTGCACAGCAACACTGTGCCCTGAAGGAGCGGTTCTCTATTTAAACTGTTAGGCTGAGAGGGGCAAGATTTGCAGTTAATTTCAGGGGGTCTGAGATGACTCGAGAACAATTAATGCTGCTTCAGCACAAACTGTCTGACCAGCCCACTCTTCTAGACAGGGAAGACCACGTCAACACCGGTGTGCTGATGCTGCTGAAGTTTTTAAATAACGAATACCACTTCGTACTTGAGGAACGCCAGCTGGAAATCCGTCAAGGAGGAGAGATCTGCTTTCCTGGAGGAGTCTTTGAGCCAAAACAGGATACAGACACCGGACAAACTGCAGTTCGGGAGACAGTAGAAGAACTGGGGATTCCGGAGGAGCAGTTGGAGTTGATCGGAGCGCTGGGTACACTTCACACATCAATGGGAGCTATCGTTGATGCGTATGTGGGGGTTTGTCACCTACAGAACCTTGATGAACTGCAAATCAACCCCAGTGAAGTAAAGTCGGGTTTTTACAATACCGGTATCACACTTTGAGAATACCGCACCTGAGGAGTACCGGGCTATAGTGCAGATACACCCAAACTGCACAGATAAAAACACTGGACAGAAGCGAATCCTGTTTCCAAGCAAAAAATTGGGATTGCCGGACCGCTATTCCCGACCATGGGGCTCCAGAAGCCATCGGATTCTGGTATATCGTGTAGGATCTAGAACTGTTTGGGGGCTCACCGCCCGGCTGATCTACGAATTGGTCAGGAGAATATGATATAACAAAAAGGCCTCCACTGGAGGCCTTTCTTATGGTAGCCCCAACGGGACTCGAACCCGTGTCTCCACCTTGAGAGGGTGGTGTCCT
>CAZZEY010000332.1:0-1724 GCA_964653445.1 uncultured Syntrophaceticus sp.
GTTGAGAAAAACTAATAGTTTTTCTCGTATAAATGCGGGGTTTTCTCCTGCTTGCAGAGAAAGTACTCCCTCCATACAGAGTTCTCGGTAAAACCGCTCTTTTTTATGTTTGCTCTTCAGTTTAGCTGCAAAGGGAAGCCAGAGAAGGTTAGCAAAAGCAATGCCGTAAAGTGTGGCTATAAAGGCCATAGCAATAGCTGGCCCTAGGGTATCGGGCTCATCCATATGGCCTAAAACATTGACAAGTCCCATGACCGTACCGATAATACCCATTGTTGGTGAATAACCGCCTGCCGCCTCAAGAATGCCGATACCGTTTTTGTGTCGCTCCTCCATACAGTGGATTTCAGTTTCCAAAAGCCCCTGTAGCAGTGAACCTTCTATTCCATCGATAACCAGCTGAATTCCCAGTTTGAGAAAGGGATCCTCTATCTCATCCAGGTCTTGTTCCAAGCTCAGCAAACCTTCCCGGCGTGCCTGGTCTGCCAGCTGTACAATTTCATTGATCAGTTTGTGAAAGTCATATGTTTGGTTTTGAAAGGCAATACGTATCAGAGTAGGAACCTTTTTTAATTCTTCAAGGGTGAAGGACAGAACAGTTGCTCCTATTGTTCCACCAAGAACGATTAGAGCAGCTGATGCAGATGCCAGCGCACCTAATGTTCCTCCTTCCATAATAAAGGCTATCATCAAAGCTCCAAACCCTGCTAAAAGGCCTAGAAGTGTGGTAATATCCATATGTAACCTCCAGAGGAAAATATTTAGCCGCAATAGATTTTTATTGTTCGACAATACGGGACATTTATCCTGCTTAAATGCTGAGAAATGTTAAAAAATAAAGTTAAACCCGCTGCATAATAAATATGCAGCGGGTCAATAAACTTGTATCAACAGATTAGTGTGCTGTCAGGCAAACCACCTGCAGCGGTATTTGTAGATAAAGTTCTCAGCCAAATAATTCAATGGTTTACGTGCTGTTGTAAACTTTTCTGAAAGAAGAGAAAGCACTTGATCCAGTCCTTGTTCTCTCGCCTCATCATAAGTAGCAGCAAGGTCATAGTAGCGCCTTCCTTCCTCTTCATAGTCGTGAATGCTGCGCCTGCTGTGCCCTGTGTAGTGATCCGGGAGCCCCTGTGCATCATCACTTGAACCGCTCAGGTATTCGGGAAAGATACCTGTGAGAAAGAGGGAAATATCAGCAAGTCTTTTATAAAAATCATAACGGTAAGGAAGATCCACTAATCCTGCCAATTCCAGCACATCATCAAAATTTAGTTCACTAAAGTGGCGCTGGTAAGTAAGACCCCGTGCCCGGTAAACAACTGTAGTACTGTCTACCTTGGTAAAAGAGGCTAGTATCCTGGCTAGGTATGCGCGTAGATCTTTGTTCTGCAGCAGTGCCGCGGTGTCTCTGGTGTCGAAAACAGGGATGCGTTCTTTTCTGCTGATTACTTCCATAGTATAGCTTGTTCTCTCCATGTCTCTTTTTGTCTGCATAATTAGGATAGTAAAAAGCAGATAAGGGGAAATCTTTAAGAAAATATCTTCATCCTCTTGGACACGCCAGAAAAGCTTCTCATCATCCAGCATAATTTCAACCAGGTCAGGTTTGTCTTTGAGCAGACCGACGATGTGATCATGGTCCTGTCTTTTGTCAACCACTGTTTTTACAATAAAATAAAGATCGGCCTCCGATAAATCCTGCAGATACGCCATCGCAACGT
>CAZZEY010000333.1:0-1707 GCA_964653445.1 uncultured Syntrophaceticus sp.
CTTGGATTAATTGTCCACTTCCCTGTGGTAGGAACGCCGTCTGTGATCAGAATTAGCAGTGGATTGCGCACCTGGCGGTTTTTGATCAATTTGACGGTTTGAACAAGCCCATCTGCCAAGGGTGTCAGCCCCTGTGGTTGGAGTGACTTTAATCCGGCCTTGAGGCGGGAATAATTTCTGGTAAAAGGCACTGCTACACGGGCCTGCCGCCCCTGAAAAACCACAACAGAGACCTTGTCCCTGGTTACCAGAAAGAGGTGTTCCACAAGATACCGTAAGGCCTTCATTTTTGGCCCCACCATGCTGGCGCTTCCATCCAGAACCAGGCACATATCCACAGGTTGGGTAATCTCCTGTTCATGTACCCTGATATCCTCTCTGGTAATCCGGTAGAAGGGACGTTTTTCGATAACCTTTTTCTTGGCTGCCTCGATCATGGTTTCCGGAATGGCGATACTGCCCAGCCATGTGTCTTTCATCAATGCTGTTGTTTTGCTGACATAACTGTATTGTTTCTGCCTGCTCTTGAGGTGAGTGTTGCGAACTGATCTGTACTTTCCCTGGGGCACAGGCAGTTTGCGAATCATACGGCGCAGTTGGGCTTCCAGTTCATTTTTGTGCTGAAGCATAAAATTAAGGAGTTCATGCCCTTCCTTGGTCAGGGTATCAGCAAACCATCCTCTTTTAATAAGGCCGACTTCCGACATTCCCAGGATCAGCCCCCGCAGATTACCATTTCTGTTGCGCAGGTTGGAAAGGGGCTGTTTGCGACGGAAGGGACCAGGCTGAAAGTTCTGCAGCAGTTCAATCACATCATCAGGTCCGCTTAATATTGTAGAAAGTGACATGGCCAGGTTCCAGAGTTTATAATCTTCTGGACGCAGTCCGATAAAGGTCAATGGCTGTGTCTCTTCACGCTTTTCTACATGAATAATATTCTCTACTTTTCTGATCTCGATTTCTTGTTTGTGCAATTCGGATTCTACAGCGTCCACCAGACAGGGGATCAGTGTGTAGTGGGCAGGCAAAAGATCAGTTACCAGAAGATGCACATGGTTTTTTTTCTTCGCACCATCTTCTGTGCTATCAGTGACCTGTTTTTCCATGGGATTGAGCAGTTCTTCCAGACTAATAGAGTTATCCCCGGTACGGACTGCTATCTGTTTATACAAGCTGCGCAACAATGATTCTATATCTTTTCCTTTTAGGCTATAGTGGAGATAAGCTTTTACTGTTTGAGCAAGTGATAAAACAAGGGGTCTGATTTTGACCACCACTGGTTCATGGTAGATGTCAATATGTATAACCCTGCCGGGGTTTTTCTGCTGTACTAATGACTGCCCCGCATCTTTGTTGGTAAGGATTCTTATTTCCTCCGGGTGAAAGGGGTTGACGCTGTGCAGGCAATAGCTGACCACAGTGGATTCACCCAGTATGAATCCCTGTTTTTGCGCTAGGCTTGTGGTTATCTGCTGTTCAATTTCTTCAAGCTGTTTAGGTGTTAATGTATCTAAAATCAAAATATCAGACATTTTATCACTGCTCTGTTATTGCTTCTCTTTTTTGATCAACTCATCCTCCGGGAGGTCCCGCAAAGACCGCGCCCTTTGCGGTGGAGTATCATCGGGTTGAGACTGTGCTGGTTTTTGCTGAAATAAGCGAGGTAGTCTCAACGCTGGTTCATTTTTTTTCTCACTGCTTCCTATC
>CAZZEY010000334.1:0-1706 GCA_964653445.1 uncultured Syntrophaceticus sp.
CACACTCACCACACTGTGTACAGCGTGACTCAGCCAGCGGAAAATCACCAAATGTGCCCGTCTTCCGGTCAAACCCTCGATTAATGAAGCCGATGGCACCTACCTCTACTACTTTTTGGTCTACCCAAATACACTGCCCACAAAGTATACACCTGTTCGGATCATAAATAAAGGATTTGGCTGAATCATCTACCGGTTTTTCCTCAGTGAGCAGCGGCCGCAGGCGTGTCAGCTTCAATTTCAGTTTTCTCTCTCTGGCTATCTTCTGCAGCTCACATTGCCGGTTTTGGGGGCATTTGCCACAGCGCAGTTTGTGGTTGGATAGCAGCAGTTCAAAAGCCGTTTGCACCAGTCGATCCACTCGAGGTGTGCGGGTTTTAACCACCATCCCCTCAAATACCTCCTGTGTACAGGAGGTTACCGGATCACTGAACCCCTCTATTTCCACAAAACAGAGCCTACAGCTAGCATCTGGCCGCTCCTTATCCTTGATGGCGCACAGGTGTGGGATATAAACCCCACAATCCAGTGCAGCCCACAGCAGTTTTTCACCTGCAGGCACCTGATACTGCTGTTCATCTATAGTTATGTTAACTTTACTCATCTACTATGCCCCCTTCCGCCTTTTCTTCTTTATCTTCATCAATTGGAGGCGATATTTTGCTGACCGCTTTATACTGAGGCGGACAGGCTACCATACAGCTGTTGCACTTGACACACTTATCCAGGTAAATGCCTTTGAGCATATCTGGCCTTGTATAAATAGCCTCAGTAGGACAGCTGCCAATACAGACATCACAAAGCTTACTGCACTTCTCCGGAATAATGATAAAGGAAATCAGATCCTTACACATCAATGCAGGGCAGCGCCCCTCATTGATATGTGCCTCATATTCATCCCTAAAATAGCGAAGAGTAGTAAGCACCGGATTTGGTGCGGTTTTTCCGAGGCTGCACAATGATCCCAGTTTGATATCCTCGGCCAACTCCTGTAGTACATCCAGATCCTCAGGGTTGCCATTTCCCTGTGTAATATCAGTTAGAATCTCTAGCATCTGTTTGGTACCTAATCGGCAGAAGGTACACTTCCCGCAGGATTCCTTTTGGGTAAAATCAAGGAAAAAGCGAGCGATCTCCACCATACAATCATCTTCATCCAGGACAACAAGTCCACCTGATCCCATCATTGCTCCTGCTTCCTGGAGCGAATCAAAATCAATGGGCAGATCGAGTGATGATTCCGGGAGACATCCACCAGAAGGCCCACCGATCTGAACAGCCTTGAATGTCTTGTCATCCTTAGTTCCGCTTCCAACATCATAAACCAATTCTCTGATAGTGGTTCCCATAGGAACTTCCACTAAACCTGTGCCAACAACCTTTCCTGCCAGAGCAAACACAGCAGTGCCAGGGCTGTTCTCTGTACCTATACTTCTAAACCACTCTGCACCTCGGCGTAATATATGCGGCACATAAGAAAGTGTTTTCACATTGTTGATCACTGTTGGCTTACCATGTAGGCCTGAGGTAGCCGGGTAAGGCGGCCGGTGGTTGGGCACTCCGGAGCTGCCTTCAATAGAGATAATCAGAGCTGTCTCTTCACCACAGACAAATGCTCCGGCTCCCTGAAAGATCATGATATCAAAGCTAAAATCACTTCCAAGCATATTTTTCCCAAGCAGCCCCTTTTCACGAGCCTCTTCCAG
>CAZZEY010000335.1:0-1679 GCA_964653445.1 uncultured Syntrophaceticus sp.
AGGGGTGGGACTATCTTTATAAAACACTGAGAAAGGCAGGGGAGGACTATGACATCAAGATTGTTACCAATTTTAATGGTGTGACCAGCCTGGAAGTGAACGCCTTTCAAACCTGCTCAAGTGTGATCATCCAGAAGTCTCTCAGAGAGGGGTTTGGCCTTACTGTCTCAGAAGGGCTCTGGAAAGGGGTTCCTGTTGTAGGCGGGAATGTGGGAGGGATCAGGATTCAAATTGATGACGGCATCAATGGATATCTCGTGGATACTGTAGAGGGGTGCGCGGAAAAAGTACTGACCCTGCTGCGGAATGCTGAAATGGCAAAAGAGATGGGTGCTGTAGGGAGGGAAAAGGTGCGGCAAAATTTCCTGATCAGCACCAATATTTTGAACTATTTGAAACTGTTTGATCAATTGAGCTTTGAGGAACCGGCATCATGATAAAATCACAGCATCAACAGCTGCAGCAGTTAGCGGGGAACTATGGTTTGGAAACCTCTTATTATGACATCAAAGGCCAGCTTCACCAGGCGGAAATCCACTCCCTGGTGGCTGTGCTGCGCTGTCTGGGGGTAGTGATCGAAAGTCCAGAGGATGTGCAAAATGCGCTCAGGGAGTGTGAAGTCAGGCAGTGGAGCCGGGTGTTGGAACCGGTTAGTGTGTTTTTTGCAGGGGAAAAGCCAGTGCTTACAGTGAAGCTGAGAGATGAACAGGCTGAAAATACTGCTCTTTGTCAGTTGGAGTTGGAAAGTGGAGAGGTAAAGAACTGGAACTGTCAGCTGTCAAAGCTTCCTGTACAGCAGTGCATAGATGTGGAAGGTGTGCGCTGTTCGGTCAAACAGCTGGAACTGCCAGCACTTCCCTTAGGCTATCACCGCTTTACAATAACACTGTCTTCTATTACCTGCCAGACCATGGTAATTTCTGCACCTGGCCAGGTGTTTAATCGTCCAGCTGATCAAAGGATTTGGGGGTTATTTATTCCACTTTATGCGCTGCGCTCAGAAAACAACTGGGGAGCTGGTGATTTCACAGATCTGGAAACACTTGCCCACTGGGTGCATAAACAAGGGGGTGGAATGGTGGGAACACTTCCACTGCTCTCCTCTTTTCTTGGGCAGCCCTTTGATCCCAGCCCCTATGCCCCTGTGAGCCGGCTTTTCTGGAATGAATTTTATCTGGATGTCACCAGGGTACCTGAATTGAAAGAATGCTATGGAGCACAGCAGTTGATCCAGTCAGCGGACTATCAAAGTGAATTGGATAGGTTACGGCAGGGTGCTTTAGTGGATTATCCCAGGGTAATGGCAGCTAAACGCCGGGTTTTGGAGATGATGGCAGACTCTTTGTTCAGCAGTGCAGGTGACAGACAAGTGGAATTGGAACAGTGGCTGACTGAATGCCCCACGGCAAGGGATTATGCCCGATTTAGAGCAGCTGTAGAAAAAATGGGAAGGGGATGGCGGGATTGGCCTGTGGAGATGCAGAACAGGGAGTTGGAAGAGGGGGATTATGACCCTGCTGTTTTAAAGTACCACCTTTATGTTCAGTGGCTGCTGCATGAGCAGCTGGGTGGTGTTGCTGAGAGTGCTCGTCAGAATGGGGTAAGGCTCTATCTGGATCTGCCTCTTGGTGTTCACAGGTCCGGGTTTGATACCTGGTGGGAGCGGGATGCCTTTGCTC
>CAZZEY010000336.1:0-1678 GCA_964653445.1 uncultured Syntrophaceticus sp.
ATTCCTGATACTCACAGAAAAAGATCGCTCAAAAACCGGGAATACCCGGTAAAAGTCCATTGGGCAAATATTCTCTTTGCTTGATAAAGTAGAGACATCTGGGTTTGTGGGCGGATTTACCGATGGTGGACTAGTGCTGTTCTTTATATCTTTGCAGGTTTTATTCATGCTTTTCATGATTGTATTGTCTGTCTTTAAACCATTTAAATCAAAACAGAAAGTCCTTAAAGTTTAAACTTAAATCTTAAGCATCTGAAACAGATGCTTTTTTTATGTCTATTTTACGATGTTTCACATTAACCTTCTAATATTCATCCTATATTCATCAATTCTTGGAACAACCCTTCATTAGCTGTAATTTAAAGGAATCATAGGAGTAAGACAGGCTTTGCTGGCATCCTTTAATGAAGCAGAATCCCACGACTTTTTAGTCGTGGGTGTATGTCAATTAGGTGCTTTTGGGTTGACATAGAAGGTTTGATAGTTTTTGTAGATAACAAATCCTGGCCGGGCACCCGCGGGCTTGCTGACATTTTTTCTCTTAGTACAGTCAACAGGAACCTTCGATGAGAGCCGTGCTTCACTGAAATAGGCTGCTATTCCTGCTGCCTCCTCCAGTGTGGAGAGCGGCACATCCTGACCGGATTTGTTTTTTACCACCACATGGGCACCAGGGCTTTCTTTCACATGAAACCAGTAATCCTCATCCCGGGCAAGCCGCATAGTGAGATAGTCGTTCTGCTTGTTGTTTTTCCCGATCAGGATTGTAAATCCATCCTGAGAGGTTATCTGTTTTACCTGAGGCACACCTTTTTTCTGTGCCTTTTTCTTATGTTTACTTTTTTCCTTTATGTATCCTGCTTCCACCAGTTCGGTTTTGATTTCCTGGAGTTCTTTTAGGGTATCCGCCTGTTCCAGGGCAAATTGTATTGTACTCAAATAGCGGATCTCTTCACCGGTTATTTTTTTGTGTTTTTCTAGCATCTTTAGTGTATCCCTTGCTTTGTTGTATTTGCGAAAAAGCCTCTGGGCGTTTTGTGCTGCTGATAATGACGGATCCAAAGATACTTTTATTGGTGGAGCTTCAGGATCATAGAGGTTGGGAAGTGCTGCTTCTTTAGTTCCCGGTTTAATGGTGTGCAGGTGAGCAAAGATCATCTCTCCCTGCAAGCGATATTTCATCGCTTTTTGAGCATCAGCTTCATCCTGCTCTTGAGCGGAGTATTTTTTATCTAAACGGGAAAGTTCATGTTTGATTAATACCGCCAGATGAGCTTTGGTCTGCTGGAATATGTTGATTTCCTGACGAGCTTGGTAATACCTGTCTAAAGCCTCGTTAACCGAAGCGCAGTGAACCAATTGGAGTCCCTGGTATTGGGCAAAGGGATATGGAGCATAGATAACAGGCTGTTTTTCCTGATAAACAATAACCGGATCCAGCAGTTTTCCGCTAAGGAGCGGTAATACTAAACTATGTAAAGCCTGCCATAGGGAGCGCAGTTCATGCTCTCCACAATACTCCAATCTTAGATCAGGTTCAAGTCCTGCCTGTATGATCATTTCCTGTACTAGAGCATGACCCAATCCTTCGAGCCCATGGAAGATGATCTCTTTAAGTTTTTTTTCTAATGGCTGTTTAAGTATGAGGTTTATAAACTCATCTTCTGAAAGGCTAACT
>CAZZEY010000337.1:0-1673 GCA_964653445.1 uncultured Syntrophaceticus sp.
AAGCGTCTGCGCGGTGCCATATAAATCTCACAGCCAAGCACAGGGTGAATACCCGCTTTTTTGGCCAGTTTATAAAAATCCACCACACCGTACATCACACCATGGTCTGTTATAGCAAGTGAAGGCATCTCCAACTCAACCGCCTTCTGAACCATGTCCTTGAGACGGGATGCACCATCCAGCAAACTGTATTCACTATGTACATGAAGGTGTACAAAATCTGCAGCCATATTTTATTACTCCATTCATTAAATATATGAAAAACAGTGGAGAGATAGACGGACTCCAGCCGGCTCCTTAAATTATAAACACCGATTGGAGTCATCACCCTGCAATAATACCAGTAATTCTCTGCCAACAGTCTATCATAAGCTACATATGGAAACAAGACACCCTGCAGTGTGATAAAATAAAAACCCCTTGCAGAACCTAGGGGTAATTATTACTGTGATAATAGGGTTTTGATAAGAGAGTATATAATAAGAGAGTATATTAGATGATAAAAAATGGTCGGGATGACTGGATTTGAACCAGCGGCCTCACGGTCCCGAACCGTGCGCTCTAGCCAAACTGAGCTACATCCCGATCTTTTCTGCTAATCATTGTACTTCTTTTTCTTTCGACAGTCAAGCTTAGCATTTCGGCCACTTCTCCTTCTAACACCCTTTTGCCCAAAAAAATCTGAGATTCCTTGTCCAACATTATAATGCACTACAAATTAGCATTCAGTCTTAGAAAAGCTCTATTATTCGATAATTTTTGTAAAATGCTTCGACTTGAACAGACACTTTATTAGCCATGCCTACTGTATAATAAAACCGGAGGTGTGATTATTGGCTGATAAGGCAGAAACTGGTTTTATTTATGACGAAGATCGGCTGATTTATGTAACTTACAGTTTCGAAGATTATCAAACTCTCTGGGGCGGAAGTCTTCAGGATTATAAAGACTTTCTGCTTATTCGCCAGCGTAAGTTCCAACAAATGCAGGAAGAACACTTTGGTGCTTGGATCGTTTTGGTGCCCTTTGATTATGAGGATTTTTTATCCTGGTTGGAGGAAAACCCCCTCCATCGTCAGTGCAGAGGACAGCATGCCCGCTGGGCATTACAAGTTGCCAGAGATCCCTTATACCTGGAGAAAATCCGAGCGCGTCATCCACTGCAGAACTACATTTTGAAAGATGAATCTCTCAAAGGGTACCTTTTTGCCTGGTTCATCCCGGTGGTTACTCCCAATACAGCTTCTATGCGTAAACTAAAGGAACCCCTCCCTGTTGATCTTGTTAATCAGATCAGACAGGAACTGATTACAGGGGTGCTCGCACCATTGCCACAATTTCAGCGGTACTCGGAGCAAAGGGGCACTGGTGCAGTTATCCTTCCAGGGGATAGGTTCGTACATCCGGATACTATTGATAAAATCAGTGAACAAACCATAGAATCATTGTTAAAATCATGGGATATCTGTTCACCATCTTATTTCAGTATCCCCAGGCCATACAGCCTCCCAATCAGCCCTCACTGGCGTTTTCCACGGGTATCAGTGGTTTGTTTTCCTCTGGTTGTTTTGGGCAGTGCTTTTGATTGTGAAACCATTACAATTCGGATCAACAGAGCTGAAAGCAAAGACCTGCCCCTTCACATCTGGAAAAACTATTTTAATAAACATAAT
>CAZZEY010000338.1:0-1669 GCA_964653445.1 uncultured Syntrophaceticus sp.
CGATCTTTATCCCCTTAATTCCTTTTTCTGTGGGGAGTTTTCACACAGTCTGACGTCCCCGTGTCGCGCGTGTCGCGAAAAGAGGTTCCTGCTCTTGAATATACAAGATCGGAACCTCTTTGCAAATCAAATATCAGCTATTAAACTGCCTGTTGGATTAGGCTGTTGCTGTCTCTTTTTTTTGCGTATCCGCTGATTCATCAGCAGGCAGAAGGGCTTCACTTAAAACCTGATCCATGTGTTCAACCAGCACAAAATCAAGTTTTCTCTTAACATTTATTGGAATATCCTCAAGATCTTTTTTGTTTTCCTTTGGCATAATGATCTTTTTTATCCCGACACGGTGTGCAGCTAGCACTTTTTCCTTGATACCGCCCACCGGAAGGACTCGACCCCGCAGTGTGATCTCACCGGTCATAGCCACATCATGTCTGACACCCCTGCCAGTGACTGCTGACACTAAAGCTGTCGCCATAGTGATCCCCGCTGATGGCCCATCCTTTGGAATGGCCCCTTCAGGGATGTGGATATGTATATCATGCTTTTCATGAAAATTTTCTTCCAAATCAAGTTCCTCTGCCCTTGACCTGACAAAACTTAAACCCGCCTGGGCTGATTCCTTCATCACATCTCCCAGTTTGCCGGTGAGCAGGATTTTTCCTTTGCCTTTAAGGATGCTCACCTCAACATTTAATACTTCACCACCAACTTCAGTCCAGGCAAGGCCAGTAGCTACACCAACCTCATTTTCCTTCTCCTTGGCACCGAAATGGTAACGCGGAATCCCCAGAAAAGCATCTACATTAGCTGCAGTAATCTTTGCCCTGTATTTCTTGTTATTTACTACCTCACGAGCAGCTTTTCGGCAAATTGTAGCAATCTCCCGCTCCAAATTGCGCACCCCTGCCTCTCGGGTATAATGCCTGATGATACTGCGCAGAGCATTTTCCGAAATCTGCAGTTGGTTTGGTTTAAGCCCGTGTTCTTTGATCTGCTTGGGGAGTAGGTGCCTCTCAGCGATCTTAACCTTCTCCTCTTCTGTATAACCTGAGAGGTGAATCACCTCCATCCGGTCAAGCAGCGGCCGCGGTATATTGTGTTCCACATTGGCAGTGGTGATAAACAAAACTTTAGATAGATCAAATGGCACCTCAATATAGTGGTCGCTGAAAGAGTGGTTCTGTTCTGCATCAAGCACCTCCAGCAGTGCAGAGGCCGGATCCCCTCTGAAATCGGAACTCATTTTATCTACCTCATCTAAAAGGAAAACCGGGTTTTTGGATCCTGCCTGTTTCATGCCCTGGATAATCCTACCGGGAAGCGCTCCCACATAAGTGCGGCGGTGTCCCCGGATCTCAGCCTCATCCCTGACACCACCAAGGGAAAGCCGCACAAACTTACGTCCCAAAGCATGGGCAACAGATCTACCCAGTGAGGTCTTCCCTACACCTGGCGGACCAACAAAACAGATGATTGGTCCCCGTATTTTAGTAGCTAATTTGCGGATCGCCAGGTATTCAAGAATTCTCTCCTTGGGTTTTTTCAACCCATAGTGGTCAGCTTCCAAAATTTCCTCAGCCTTTTCAAGTTTGAGACGATCCCTGGTTTCTTCGGCCCAAGGCAGGGCCAGCAGCCAATCTATGTAGTTGCGGACCACCACAGCCTCTGC
>CAZZEY010000339.1:0-1659 GCA_964653445.1 uncultured Syntrophaceticus sp.
GTAACCTGTTACAATTATTATTGCCAACAGTCCCCCACTCCGGGGAATCAAGTTTAAAACCAACAATATCAATTATACTATTTTTATCATGTCACATGATAAATATCTTTACAAGGGGTTATGTCTCATCCCGGCCATTTAAACTCCCAAAAGCAGCCAATAATATTTTTCTAAACCCCTTGAAGAATTTTCCCCATTATATTAAAATATAGACAGTCGTAATAAATGAATATATCTCCGAGTCCAAAAGCCTGTTGTTTAAACACTATGGCTCTTGGACCGTTAGGGTAGGTTGGGAAACCGACCTGCCTCCCATTGCGGAAAGGAGAAACCTGTGAACCATACTGGTCCTATTTCTTTCCGGACCAGTTTTTTTTATCCTACCTTTTCCTTTCCCTTTATTAGAAGATCTGCATCAGTACCATATATTTGCCGTGGGGGTATTTTACCCCCACGGCAAAACCCTCTTTTTTCCTCTACCAAAGGGACAAATCCTGTAGTTTTTTTCTTTGATATAGTGCCTGGCACCGTTTATGCACTTTATACCGTTTTATGCATAAAATAGGAATGCAGATTTGGCCAGACCGAGTACCGGGATGTTCTCCGGCCGAGGGGACAGTCCCTCCAGCTAGGCTTGGTTTTTGCTTTATTCCGACCTTAGACCTCAGGCCTCCCACTTCTAAAATGGATGGCATCATAGAAACCGGTCAGTAATGTGTCGTTAGTAGTTAGTGATTGGTGATTGGTCGTTGGTTGCTATCTGACCTGCCATGTGACGGTTCATGCAGCACATCTTACCAACTACCAACCACCAACAACTAAATAAACCGGCACATTTTCATGTACCGGTCTATTATCGTTATCTTTATCAGATGATTTTTTCTAACAAATCACTACAAATAACCCACCGCGCGGTGGGACGATTCTCTCACGCGGTTTTAAGCGCGATGGAACCGTCCCGGTGATCGGTCAAATCACTATAAATAACCTAGAGGATTGGTATGGTGTCCGTTAATGCGTACCTCAAAGTGGAGATGGGGGCCTGTGCTGTAACCGGTGCTGCCCACATAAGCAATATCCTGTCCCTGGCCTACCCTGCTGCCATAACCCACTGCAAAACCTGAGAGATGGGCATACAATGTAGAAATACCTCCACCATGATCAACAATAACTGTATTACCATAGCCACTCATCCAATCAGCATAGATAACTGTGCCGCCATCAGCAGCCTTAACTGGAGCGCCATGGGGTGCACCAATATCAATTCCTGTATGCATCTTATAGACTCCTGAAATAGGATGCCTCCGCATTCTGTATCCGGATGTAATGCCACCTGCTGCCGGCCAGATCATACTGCCATTTCCCTGAGGTGGAGACGGATTTGATGAATTATTGGACTGATGCTGCTGAATAATCTGAGTCAGTTTCTGGGATGATGCTTCCAGTTCCTCAATAGCACGCTCACAGGCAGCTTTGTCAGACTGCAGCCGTTTTAAAGTTTCTTCCCTGTCCTGACTGCGTGAAGCTAGTGAGGTCTGTTTAACTTCTGTTGCCCTTTTGATGGAACTAACCCGTTCCTTTTTCTGCTCTAGTTCACGCTTCTGTCTGGCAATTTCATCACGCTCTGCAGCGGTTTCATTAACGAGCTTAGCATCATTA
>CAZZEY010000340.1:0-1655 GCA_964653445.1 uncultured Syntrophaceticus sp.
TGGGATATTGCTGATACATTTAATGGAGCAATGGCTATTCCTAACTTGATAGCTCTTCTGGCTCTATCGGGTGTTGTGGTTACAGAAACCAGGGACTTTAAAAAGATCCGTGCTCAAGAAAAGTCAGGGAAGAATCCCACCTAAAAAATGAGCATTTTATAGGGCAGGAATTTTACTGTCTGTTGACGTATTTAATAAATATTATTGATTTGGGAGATTGAAAGGGGGGATACTGGTTAATGGCGGAAGAGAAGAAAAAATATAAATTTACGTTTAAAATTGTTCAGGACCTTTGTATGGATTGTGCTAGCTGCTGGTATGTGTGTTCTTATGAAGGTGGAAGTGGAGCCATAGATGTGAGTTATAATGGAGGGGCTTTCTTCGAGATCGATGAGGATTCGTGCACAAGATGTGGACGGTGTTTCCGGTCCTGCCCGGTGAATGCTGTTGAGCGGATCAAAAATGCTTAAGCTGCCTAAAGTTATTTAGGTCGTATTATTTGAAAATCCCCGTTTTAATAAATGGGGATTTTTCATGTTCTTAATCAAGCTGTGCTATACTTGTTAACGAGGTGAGAGAAAATGGCCTTAACCTGTGGCATTATTGGTTTACCCCTGGTAGGGAAAACAACATTATTTAATCTTTTGACCCAGGGGGATGAAGAAACATCAAATTATGCAGGGCACGCTAAAACAACTGTCCGTGTGGCCAGGATTCCAGATAAGCGTCTAGAATTTTTGGCGGAAATATATCAACCCCGCAAAGTGACACCTGCAGTGCTGGAAGTCACTGATCTGCCTGGTTTAAATCGCGGCACAGGAGCAGCATTTTTAAATGCTGTTCGGGAGGTGGATGCGCTGATTCATGTTGTCAGGGCATTCAAAAGTGATGATCTACCTCATATTGATGGCAATATTGACCCTCTGCGTGATCTGGAAAATGTTAATGCTGAACTTTTTTTAGCTGATCTGCAGATGGTGGAGACCAGATTGGAGAGGATAGCCGCCAGCAAAAAAATAAAAGGGGAAACTTTGGTTGAGCAGGCGGCACTCAAGCGCTGCCAGGAAGTTCTCAATGAAGAGATGCCGCTGCTTGAAGCTGGCCTCAGTGATGATGAGTGGCAGGCAGTACGTTCATTGGGCTTTTTGACCACCAAACCTATGATTCTTGTGGTGAATATGGATGAGGATCAGCTGCGAGATTGTCATTATGATGGGGAAGATGATGTTAATTTATATGCTGAGGAAAAGGGATTTCCTGTTCTGCCCATCTGCCTTGAGCTTGAAGCTGAGATAGCCCAATTGGAACCTGATGAGAGAGAATTATTTCTTGAGGAGATGGGGATTACCGAGCCAGGAATTGAAAGGGTAGCTAAAACCATTTACAAGCATCTGGGTTTGATTTCGTTTTTAACTGCAGGGCGGGATGAGGTAAAGGCGTGGACAATCAAAAAAGGGACAGCAGCCAGAGCAGCTGCAGGTAAGGTCCATACAGATATTGAACGGGGTTTTATCAGGGCTGAAGTTGTTAAATATGAAGAGATGGAAGAGTATCAGGATATGACCAAGATCAAGGAAAAAGGGCTGGCCCGCCTGGAGGGCAAAGATTATATTGTCCAGGATGGGGATGTGATTGTTTTCAAATTTAATGTCTAA
>CAZZEY010000341.1:0-1633 GCA_964653445.1 uncultured Syntrophaceticus sp.
CATATTAGAAGTTCGAATAAGTGAGGATGTAAACCATAGCATTAGCAGACCTAATTTACTGCATTCTATCTTATCGTGTATCATAGACAAGTATACTAAGTTCCTCTTCGTATAAAAATGATGCACATGCGTTACTCCATGCGACTTTTGAGGCTGCTGTGTGTTATATCCCTCCGGCATCCGATCAGTGGGGAACCACCAGGGTATCTCCATCTCTTCTATACGCTGCAACAGATCCAGATCCCATTGATCAGGCTTTTTTTCATACCTCTTTGAGCCTACAGTGTAGTTGATCAAAACCGGTACCTGCCGCGCCATCTGGATCGCTTTTCCCAGTGCGTTATCGAACACCGTCTCCCAAGCCCTCTCCAGGTTACGCTTTTCGAGGACCACCCCACATGAAGGGCAGGGAAAACGATTGCGCACCTTGCCAGCCTCTTGGTCTACCGCCACCTCCCAGAAAATCATCTCAACACCACAATCCGGGCAGGTAAAAACATCTGACCATACGGTATAGTTGATCTTCCCTAGAACAGGTTTTCCACCGGCACTTTTTTGCACCTTGCCATCCACCACATGCCTGGTTTCGTACATCCATCCCAGTTCCGCTTCTACCTCGGCGATAATGCGCTGGGCCTCCTGCTCAAACTCCCCTATATCTACCGGATTGTTGTAATTATAGGCAATAAATGTTGCTGCAGGTGAGAGATCCCCAAGTATTGCCCGTCTCGCCCCCCATTTTACTCCGGGCATCTCCTGTTCCACCTGGAGCTTAAACTCGGGATCAGGGCTGCCGCAAAGCTGCGCAGCTACACCGGTCATTCCGGTGCCACAGAACCCATCAAAAACCAGATCACCCGGCTCTGTATAGTGCAGGATGTAGCGCATAATCGCCCGGTGAGGAACCTTGGTATGATAGGAATGGGCATTATAAATGGGGTCATTTTTCCCCTCAGAAACATCTGACGTAAAGGGTTCCCTGTGATAATCATCAGTAGCTGCATCAAATGGCTTGCCATAGCGATCAATAAAGTCCTGCAAATATGGATTGGGACAGGCGGTATAATACGGCGGATCAGATAAATTGATGATATCCTCATCCCTACCTAAGGGGAACCCCTCAAGCCTCCGTACCTGATCCAGTTCTGCGGTTGTAAGTTTATTCTTATCGTTTTTTTTCACAATTTCCTTCTCAGTGTCTATTAGCTTTAACTGTTTACTCACCCGCTTACGCCCTTTCTATTCTATAATAATCCTTACCTTCTCCCGGTCATGACCACGTAAAACTTTATCTAGATAATTGGCAAACCGGCGTTTTATCTCTTCCACCGTACAGGGACCACCATCCCCGCTTAGAACACCTTTTAATTCGTTTACGGAAAAAGTCACCCTATCTAACCCCTGGAAAAGCAACTGCATACCCTGAATAAAATCCTCGCTTATCTCACCGGGCAGCTTTTTCCTGGCCTGGAACTCTTTCACCACCCGCTTTTGTTCTGTTTCCAGAAGTTCAAAACTAGATATAACACCGGGATCAGCTAAAAAATCTAGCATAATGCGGCACCAGTTGCCCAGCATGTTGTCAAGCTCTAGGTCCAGCTGAGAGAGCACCAAACCCACCGCTGGAAACTCC
>CAZZEY010000342.1:0-1607 GCA_964653445.1 uncultured Syntrophaceticus sp.
ATCCCTGGCAGTGGGAGGTTTTACATCAGCTTTGGGAATAACACTGATAGAGCCATTGGTTTCCAGCACAGCATAAGCGCTATCTGAGATATTGGGATACTCTTTGCCTCTGAGCTGTTCTAAAAGGTCATTGATATTGATTCTTGCTTTTCGCATAGCCTCCAACACCGGTTTTCCGTTATTTATTAAAATTATCGGTCTCCCACAGATAATCGCTCTGGCCTTTTCGTTGTGCAGATCGATCAAAGAAAGCAGAATTTGAACAGCCATCAGCACCAATATACCGACTATTCCATTCAACAGCGGGATCCCTGTATCACTCATGGGTATTACGGCAAGTTCTGCAATCACAATAGTGATCACAAGTTCAAAAGGCTGCAGTTGCCCTATCTGGCGTTTCCCCATTAAACGCATAACTAAAAGCAAAACTGTATAAAGTATCAGCGCCCTGATAGCAACTAATGGCATTTTACCACCCCTTTCCCATGGCTCCCAATTTTCCGTTTTTATTCTTACCAATCAGCTATTATAAATTCCTGTAATCCAGGCCATATAATTTCTGCTCAATTCTAAATTCACTTTTTTCAAGCAAAAAATAAAAGCTGCCGGTTACGGCAGCCTTTGTTTGCTTCTTTGATAGGTATTTATTATTTACCGAGATCTTTATTTGTGTTGAAGGTTTGCTGGCCGGTGACTGAACTGCCTGTGAATTGAGGGGATCTGGAAAAACCTCTGGCTGCTCCCCCATCCCCATCATTCTCCCCACCACTTGCAAATTCTTTTGATACCTCATAAGAGGTTGTGCTTCCAAACTGTCCGGGGGAAAAGCTCTGCTGACCCACACCATACTGGCCTCCACCGATGCCTCCACCTGTAGGCTGCTGTACACTGTAGGAGAACTGTCCTGGTGAAGTGTACTGGGTGGTTGTCTGTGTAGAAATCTGCTGGATCTGCTGAGAAACCTGGTTGATCAACTGCATACACTGCTGCAACTGCTGAGCAGCTGAGCGCTCATTTTGGGAAAGCTGGTTGAGGTGCGAAACATTGGCCTGCTCATTTTGGCTCAGCTGACTGCAGATTTGGCTGATCTGATTGAGATTTTGCTGAATTCCTTGAATATTCACTGTAAATGACACCTCCAAAAAGTATTAAGTTGCTAATATTATCTCTCCTGTTCCATTATTTATTCGTTCTCCACATTTCTATTTAAGATACTTGACACCCCAATACAGGGGGGAGTAACCTTACTATAAACAAAAGCGGGAGTGACCAATTTTGACCGATCATTTTTATCAAATTCAGTTAGCTTTGTCTTCCCTTTCTATTTACAGAAACCTGCTTACAGATCCGGTTATCAAAAAGTTCTCTGCTGTGATCAACTGTATTCAAAGCAGTGGAAATTCCCTGGATTTTATCAACTTATATAATGACCTTTTCTATTCTTTGCTTTCTGTTGATAGATCTTTCCGCAGTTATATCATTGAGCAGATCATTTATGATGATAACCCTTATTCCAACCGCTGCACCAGAGGTGAGGACTGCAGCTGTTTGACTGCTGCAGCTAGAAAAGATTTGAATGCCCTGCAGCTCATAGCTGAAACACCTTC
>CAZZEY010000343.1:0-1603 GCA_964653445.1 uncultured Syntrophaceticus sp.
ATGCTACCTGGTCACCATACTCTTTATTGAAAGATGAATCCATAAAACTGAAAGTAGGGTTTAATCTTTTGCTGGCAACCCGCACTGCGAGCTGGAAAAGATCAAAATTGGGGTCCCCTGGATTAAAATTAATTCCTTTTTTCAGCCGAAAAATAATATTGGGAAATATCGGATTCTCACCTTTACCCAGACCCGCCTCATAAGCCAACAGCAGGTTGCGGGTGATCTTGCGCCCTGCTTCAGAGGTATCTGTACCCAAATTAAGTGATGAAAAGGGGACTTGAGAGCCCGCCCTGCTGTGCATACTATTTAGGTTATACACAAAGGCCTCCATAGCCTGGTAAACCTCATCCTCACTGTTGCCATCAATAAATGGAGCCATCTGTTTATCAAAAAAAGGGAAAGACTGGCCGCCATACATATCATTCTGTGAACTCTGCAGGATAATTGCCGCTAGGGCTGTTGCAGAAGCAGGCCGCTTAGGAGGCCTGATATAGCCGTGACCATTATCAAACCCATCCCTTAACAGGTCCTCCAATGGGATTTGCAGGCAGTTCGTTGTAGTAGCGTAGAAATCTAAATCATGTATGTGTATATCACCCCGCCGATGTGCCAGTGAAAAATCTTCATCCAGCATCCTGGACAAATAATAGTTTCTGCTGGCAGCACTAGCTATCTGCAGCATCTTGGCTGAAGGAGAATTGCCCACATTAGCATTGTCCCGGTCAGTTTCCCTGATAATATCTTCTACAACATCCATTAACTCAGTTTTCGCGTCACGCATACGGGTGCGCTTATCCCTGTAGAGAATATACGCCTTGGCTGTGCGGGCATGTCCCTTTTCTATCAAAATCTTTTCCACCACATCCTGGACATCCTCCACACCAAAGATATGCCCGTTATACTTCTGCTTCAGCGCACGCAGCACTTCCAGTGTAAGAGAAACCGCCAACTCCCGGTCCTCCCCACCTACAGCCCGAGCTGCTTTAAAAATAGCATCTGTAATTTTCGAGTCATCAAAAGGTACTTCTCTTCCATCCCTTTTTTTAATTTTAGTAAACAAAATGGTTCTCCTCTCTCTTGCAGAATTACTTGTATTTGCGCTCCCTGACACCCATTTCCTCCAGGCAGTCAAGGATTTCTCCTACATCTTGAAACTCTCTGTAAACAGAAGCAAAGCGCACATAGGCCACCTTGTCCAACTTCAGCAGTTGTTCCATTACCATCTGACCGATTACCTTACTGAAAATTTCATGTTCAGACTGATTGCGGAGTTTCTTTTCTATTTCATCAACCATATCAGACAGGGTTTCCAGTGCTGTAGATCTCTTCTCACATGCCTTCATAATTCCGGTCAGAAGTTTATCCCGGTTAAAAAGCTCCCTCCTGCCGTCTTTTTTTATCACCCAAAGGGGTACTTCATCCACCCGCTCATAAGTAGTAAAACGTCTGCTGCAGGTGGTACATTCCCGTCGGCGTCTGACAGTAAAGCCATTATCCAGTGCCCGGGAATCTAGAACTCTTGATTCACTTTTCTTACAAAAAGGACAACGCATCAGGCATCATCCATCCTCCTTAACAGAAATACAAAACAATATATGGG
>CAZZEY010000344.1:0-1569 GCA_964653445.1 uncultured Syntrophaceticus sp.
CTATGGAAAGCCGCGCCTTCGGCCTTCACCAAAAGCGAACCTATCTTGAGCAGCGGTTATTTACCAGGGGAGATTGGCTGCAGGCAGTACTAGTATTGGGGGGTTCGCTGGTTTTTTATCTAATGTGGCACGGGTGTGGCACGGGGACGTTTCCTTTGCCACATTTATGTTTTAAGGTGCCAGACTTGCTTTATTGCTTTATTCAAATCGATAAGTGGATTGGAGATTTTTGCGGTTCATTTTCCAAGCTATAGAAACAATCTGTTTTCCGACATCCGATTTCTGGTTTCTGACATCCATTCTTGCCAGGCTTGCTTTATTGTCTTTCCGCACACCGCGCACCGGGACGGTACCGGCGCGCGGAAACCGCGCGAGAGAACCGTCCCTCCGCGCGGTTTTCTACAGGTTTTCTTCTTTTAGGGCATCGATGATGTTTTCATGCTTCAGTTTGGAACTGGCATGGAGCATGGTGATAAAGATTATTATAAATACCCCAATCACACAGGCGATGATCTCTTTCCACGGCAGGAAGAACGTAAACTGAAACATACTGCCGAAGCCGTTATACAGCAGAAGGGTGATAAAGATACTGATCGGTAAACCATAGAGAAGGGCTTTCAAGCCATAAAAGATGCTTTCATAATTGATCATTTTATTAAAGCCCTGTGGGGTCAGCCCCACCGATTTAAGCATGGCAAATTCCCTGCGGCGCAGGGCCACATTGGTGCTGGCGGTATTGAATATATTGGTGACACCGATCAGGGTGATCAGGGTGATAAAACCGTATAGAAAGATAGAGATCACTGTTTTTGTGCGCTTCATGTCCTGTTGTTGGGCTTGAACATCATGTAGGAAAATTGAACAGTGATCCGCATACTTGTTAAAAATTGCCCTGATCTGTTCCGCTGTTTCAGTGCTGTTGTCTGAGCAGAGATATAGCTGCGGGAGAATTCCGGAATAATGAGGGTTCTCCTTTTGCACTGCCAGTTGAATCATATCAAATACCTCTTCAGAGACGATTATATGCCCATACCCAAAGATGGCGGAGGAAATACCCAGGGGAAGGGTGTCGGTCACAGCACTGATCTCCATGGAAAAACTTGCTGGGGTTGTTTCCTCATCATATTGAAGGTCAACCAGCTGTAGCTTATCACCTGCATCTATTAGCAGTGGTTTATACTCGGCATATCTGCCATCTTGCATGATGTTTTTATTAATGAGTATTCCCTTGAAATTCTGGGTGTCCTGAAAAACTGCCGCATCAAGCCCATTTTCTTTGGCGAATTTATTAAATTCCGGTTCACCCAGTGCAGTGATGTGAAAAGCAAAAGGGTAGAGTCCTTCTTCATTCGCAGGTAATATTTTTTCATCAATATAATTCTCTTGAATGTAAGGGCCGAATTGGTCCCGGGCCAACCAGGATTCAGTTTGCACCTCTCTTTTCAGCGCGTACCTCTCTACCCCATCAAGAGAGGTTATTTGCTCATAAAATTCTTTTTCCTCCTCCGGGGTGGAGTTACTCATCGTCACTGACAAATCATAGGGTATGTCCTGATAATAGATATCTGA
>CAZZEY010000345.1:0-1563 GCA_964653445.1 uncultured Syntrophaceticus sp.
CCTCCCAGTCTTTATGAACTGGCTAAAATGGATGGAGCAATTGTGCTCAGTAGTGATGCCAAACGGATCCTTTATGCCAATGCCCAGTTAGTTCCTGAGCCTTCTGTCCCTTCTGTTGAAACAGGTATCAGGCATAGGACTGCAGAGAGGGTGGCTCGCCAAACAGGTGCCCTGGTGATTGCCATATCCCAAAGGCGTGGTGTGATTACCCTTTACAGAGGGGTGAATCGCTACAGTCTGCAGGATATCAGTGTTATCCTCTCCAAAGCTAATCAGGCTGTACAGACCCTGGAGAAGTATAAACGCGTACTGGATAAGGCCTTGGTTAATCTGACAGCTCTGGAGTTTGATGATCTGGTTACGGTCTATGATGTGGTCTGGGTGGTGCAGCGCGGGGAAATGGTGCTGCGCATCGAACGGGAACTGGATAACTACATCAGTGAACTGGGGAATGAGGGCAGGTTGATCATCATGCAGGTGGAGGAATTGGTAGCCAATGTGCGGGATCAACTGCTCTATGTGATCCAGGATTACCTTGAAGATGGTGGGAAAAAAGCTGAAGCAGTGCTCGATACCATCGGCAACTGGTCCGCAGATGACCTGCTGGATCTATCCAACCTCAGCCGCGCTTTGGGTTGGGGCGCGGGAACAAGCAACCTGGATCTCTATGTCTACCCGCGGGGATATCGTATTTTACAGAGAATTCCCAGGCTGCCGGGTGCTATTATTGAAAACCTGGTTAATAGATTTGGAAATCTGCAGAATGTTTTAAAGGCAACCATTGAAGAATTAGATGATGTAGAGGGCATCGGCGAGGTCAGAGCCAGGGCCATTAGAAATGGTCTGCGTCGGCTTCAGGACCAGGTTATGCTCGAAAGATATATGTAAGCTCAAGATTTGATTGCCTGTTTGATTACCTGTTAGGTTTTCAGGTAAAGTTGAAAATTCTTAGAGTGGATAGTTTATGATGTTCTTTGAGAAAAATGTCATAGAGGTTCAGGTCTAGCTGGTTGCAGAGCGCTGTCATGTAGAATAGGGTTTTACCAAGCTCAATTTCAATCATTTCCTGGCATTCAGGACAAAGTTCTCCATTAAGATGGGTTCCGAAGTAATCTTTTAGTTCCAGAAGTGAGATGTCAGCGGGTATCTGCTGTTTTTTAGCTTCTATGCTGACACAACCGCATCCTGTAACTGCCTTAATGGTAGCTCTGTTAGTGCGGGCACATGCTTCCTGGAATTTTGATAAAACATCTAAAATGCTGTGGTGCCGAATTAAAAGCTCTGATACGGTGTTTTGGAACTCATCACAAATTAAGTCCTTCATTAAGCAGACCTCCTCACACCTGATTCACTGATTAAAAATAATTATAGCCCCAGCCGACCGGTGTTGTCAATGTTGCTTGAGAGTCAGCCGCAATTTTATTTAATAACACAGCCCTACTCTCCTGTTTTTGACAGTGATTGCTGCTTCTGATATAATAGAGGTATTACAACTCCAGGAGGCCGGCTATGATGTTTAAAATTGGTGATCATATTGTTCACCCAATGCACGGCGCCGGGGTA
>CAZZEY010000346.1:0-1558 GCA_964653445.1 uncultured Syntrophaceticus sp.
CTGGTAGCCTGGGAGGAGGGTTTAACCACAGCCTACGGCCTTGAAAACGCACAGGAACGAGGAGAACTATTTGTTGATGTGGGTGTCCATGTCTACCAGGGCATGATCGTGGGAGAAAACTCCCGTCCCAGAGATATAGAAATCAATGTCTGCAAAAAGAAACGACTGACCAATATGCGCTCATCCACCGCGGACATCGCAACCAAATTGGCTCCACCCCGGACCATGACACTGGAGCAGTGTCTGGAATTCATCGCAGATGATGAACTCCTGGAGATCACACCGAAGAGCCTGCGGATGAGGAAGAAGTAAGAAGATCTGACAGATCTCCATATCTGCGTCGCCGGGCGTCATACACAATCCCAAGCATCTGCCGCGGCTTGCCGCTTAGTTTTCTGAGGAAGGCACAAGATCAACATATTCTGTATTGGGATAACCTTCGGCATCACACTGGAAGGCATAGCAGAAAAAGTCTTCCATACTGTCGAAGGTTCTTCCATCTTTTAACCTGATAACAGTCTGCTCATGATTTAAATAGCGGAAATCCTCTGGCTCTCCCTCAATAGGATAGGCACGAAAAACAAGCTCCTGCTGGTCTGAGCGCTGAAGATACTCCCGCATTTCATGAGGAGTATGCAGCCTGACACAACCCTGATCCCTGCAGGTTGAACCCAAATCATCCCGATTGTTAGTTGTTTTGCCTGTATCTTCTGATTTGCTTTGCATAGCTGGGCACCTCCTCATATTAGGGTGCCCAGTAGTGTGCGTGGTCATGAGAGTAATCAGAATTTTCATGAACCCCAAAAAATGTAGGCGCTTGTTTGTGTGCCAGGCGCCTTTTATTAAATACTCTAGGCTTTATTGATAAACAGCATATTTAGCACAGATATAAATATTGAAACAGCAAAAGCATACCAGAATCCGGGAATGCGTAGCCCCTGAATGAAATAATCGGTTAGTACCACCATAAGAGTATTAATCACCAATGTAAAAAGTCCGAATGTCATTAACTTGATGGGCAGTGTCAGCAGCACCAAAAGCGGCCGCACCAAAATATTCACCATTCCCAGCACAAGCCCTGCCCAGAGCAGCGCGGAAAAATGATCATAAGTGATATTGGGAAAAACCTGAGCAGCAATAAAAAAGCCAGCGACATTGACAAGAACCTTTAAAACAGCAGTAGACAAATTGGACACCTCCTTTGCTGCTAATATTACCCGGAAGAACTTGTATGGTCAAATTTGAAATACGATTTTTAAATTCCTCATAGGTACACTGAAAACCGGCTAACCAGTACACTGACCAGGAATTGGGGGAAGTGTTTCAATTCCTCATAGGTACGCTGAAAACGGTTTTCATCAACAAACTTGCTGTAGAGTCAGCACCGTTTCAATTCCTCATAGGTACGCTGAAAACCCCGGCGAAATAAACCGAGGCGCACAATTATTGATGTTTCAATTCCTCATAGGTACGCTGAAAACTGACCCCGGACACGGTGGTGTAGATCCGGGGGCGTGTGGTTTCAATTCCTCATAGGTACGCTGAAAACCAAGGGGCT
>CAZZEY010000347.1:0-1552 GCA_964653445.1 uncultured Syntrophaceticus sp.
AAAAACAAAAACGCTGAAATATCAGCGCTTTTTCAACTTTCAATTATTCATAAAATACTATTTTTTCTCAGTTCTCTCCCTTGTTGCGGCATTTTTCGAGTGCATTCCTGATCTCATCATCCCCAACATCATCAAAAAGCGCTGCCATCCCCAGAGTTTGAGGCAGCACAAAGCGAGGCCTGCCATAATGCGCCTTTTTATCCCGGGAAAGAAGGGGCAGGATCTCATCTGAACTATAAGGCAGTGCTGTAGGAAGACCAGCTTTTTCGAGCACACCTGCTAAACGATTCACTTCTTTACTGGTCAGCAGTCCCCTTCCTGCAGCTATCTCAGCTGCTGCCACCATTCCCAGGGAAACTGCCTCCCCATGCCGGTATACTCGGTAATTGGTGAGAACCTCCAGTGCATGGCCAATTGTGTGACCAAAATTGAGGAGCGCCCGCAGACCACTCTCTTTTTCATCTTTTTCCACAATCCTGCCTTTTATTGAACAGGAGTTTTTAATCACAGTAAAGAGCAGATCCTTATCAAGGGCAGTGATCTGCTCTAGATACTGCTCCAAAAATTCAAAAAAACACCTATCGTGGATTACACCATATTTAACAACTTCAGCCAATCCTGAGCGCACCTCTCTAGGATCAAGGGTGTCTAATACCTTCAGATCTATGTAAACCAGGCGCGGCTGATAGAAAGATCCGATCATGTTTTTGCCCAGAGGATGGTTAACTGCAACTTTTCCTCCCACAGAACTGTCTACTTGTGCCAGCAGTGTTGTGGGTACCTGAATTAAGGGTATCCCTCTCATATAAGTGGCAGCCACAAAACCCGCTAAATCACCGATCACTCCACCACCTAAAGCTATTATCGCACTCTGCCGGTCAAGCCCTCCCTTAATAGCACAACTGAACAGTTTTTCAGCACATTCCAGGGATTTGTATTCTTCACCATCGGGCACCTGGTAGTATAAGGCATCAAACCTCGACATCTGTAGTGATTCAACTAACCTGTTACCATAAAGGGGACCTACCAAATCATTGGTGATCACAAAGAGTTTTGTTTTATGCTCGAAAGGAAGGTATTCTCCCAGTTTTTCAAGGTTGCCGGTTCCGATATAAATATTATAGCTGCGCTCACCCAGGTTCACCTGTACTTTTTCCAAATTTCCAAACCCCCTATTTACCTCTACAATTTATACAGACAAAGCTGTCCACTTACTGATTATTATTTCTACCACCTGGGCTGCACTGAGATCCGATGTATCAATGGTGATATCACAATTCATGTAATAGTGCGCTCTTTCCTCCAGGAGCTGTCTAATTATCTGTATTTTATCACCTGATTGCTGCAGTAAAGGGCGCTCTACTTCCCCTTTGACACGCTCTGCAATCACCTCAGGCCGCGCTGTAAGGAGAACAATCCAACCCTGGCGCCGGAGTTCTCTTATATTGTCCGGGTTTAATACAACACCACGCCCGGTAGTGATCACACTATTACTATAGGCTGCAGCTTTCTTAACCGCATCAGCAATGTTGCCGGATGCGGCCATCCTGTG
>CAZZEY010000348.1:0-1530 GCA_964653445.1 uncultured Syntrophaceticus sp.
GTTGTGGCATGTCTGCTGATAAACGATCATCACTTATGATTATATTAGCTTTAATTCTTTTGATGTCAGGTATGTGTTTTATCCTGTTGTCCTGCTCTCCCAGGCAGTCTGCTGTGGAAGTTGAACCACAGGGAGCCTTACTCATTCCACCCCAGGAAGATGAGACACGGCTACGGGCATACTGCCCAACGATAGAGATGACTTTAACCTGGATGGAGGGAGACAGCGGCTCTGCAGCAGTAGTGGTGGAAAATATCGTTGCTGAGTCCACAGAAGTAAAGGTAACTCCGGCAGCAGGGCAGCAGGCAGCCTCCTGTACTGTTGAAAAAATATCTCCCACAGTGTTGAAGCTAACTCTAAAAGGGAGCGGAACTCAGCACCTGGAACTGATGCCCTCAGCTGCAGCTGATGATGGCCCGTTCCAATTTGCAGTAATGGGTGATTGTCAGGGCCGCACTGATGTGCTGGCTAAGATTATCGAGGAAGTAAACTCATCTGATGCAGACTTTTTGATCTGTTTAGGTGATCTGGTTGCTTCAGGTAGTGAAGATGAATACATGTCTTTTCAAGAGGCGATGTTAAAGCTCAACTGCCCTTACTATACCATCCCCGGCAACCACGATGTTAAAGGAGATGGCATCCAGTATTACTGCAGCAATTTCAGCCCGAAATATTACTCTTTTGATTATCGCGGTTCTCAGTTTATCCTCTTAGACAGCTCATCCATGGGGATGGATGATGAACAGTTGGCCTGGCTGCAGGAAAAATTGAATGAAGGGGAGCAGCCGGGATATTTGTTTCTTCATGTGCCACCTGTTGATCCCCGGGGAAGTGATCACGCATTTATAGATTCAAATCAAGCACAGGCTTTTATAGAGTTAGCTGCTGCTCCAAACAGCCCTGCAAAGGGGATATTTTCGGGGCATATCCATTTGTTTTATTACGGCCAGATTGAAGGCCTAGATTTTGTGATCAGCGGCGGTGGTGGTGCATCCCTTTATGCTTCCGCGGAACGGGGAGGGTACTACCACTTTACTTTATGCCGGGCTGCATCTGATGGGCTTCACGTTGAACCAGTAAAAATTGAAGCTCCTCCTCGCTCTGATGAGCTGGTTATTAATGGAGCAGCAGAGGATCTGATCTTGTCTCAGGCTGAGCTCGATGAGATGGCTGTTTTAGAGGGAGAACTATCCTTTGAAAACCAATTCGGCAATTTTAAGGGAAAAGGCAATTACCGAGGTGTGCCCATAAGAGAGCTGGTGGAGAAAGCAGGGGGTATGGCGCCAGGTGATAATTTGATGGTATATGCCTTGGATGGTTATTCCCAGGAATTTGCCTATGAAAATGTGTATCCTGAGAGCTGTGGTTGGACAGAGCACCAGGGGGAAATGGCTCTTGCTGTAGAGTATAACGGCACCACAGTTCCGGAATGGACCGACGGCTACCGGATTACCTTTTTCCCTGACGATGGGGTGTATGATAATAATGACTGCTCTCTGACTTCTGCTCAGGGTCAAGGGTGGAACCTTT
>CAZZEY010000349.1:0-1503 GCA_964653445.1 uncultured Syntrophaceticus sp.
TAATAACGCTAATAGTCAGCAGTGATAATATAATAATGATTGGTTCTTCCATTTCTATTTGATACACCTCGAGATTGATTAAATTTTCAAATCGATTAATTGACCAGGAGTAAAACTTGTTATCTCCTGATTCTGCTCAGAATGATGCGCTCTGCTCCGCGCACTCTTTTGCCCATAATTTTTTTTCTTCCTGGACTTTTCTTCCTTCTCCCGAATCCGACCATCTTTGCACTCAGGCGAACTCTGGACAGATCTTTGGGCAATTTCTGTCTCTCGCAACAACTGTGCAGCAAAACTCTGCTGCTGCGCTTGTTCGCTGGATTGCTGAACTTGCTGAATCTTTCCTACATCCTGTACTTTAGGAAAGATCACCTGAAGATCAATTGCTTTCAAAGTCACAAGCAGCCCTCCTGTATTCCCCGGTCATGTTAGGAATAGGGTGCTATTTTAACTTCATCATCAATTATATACAAACAAATATAACTCATTTCATCTCTGACCGAATAACTGGTGGTGCCAAACCTGATCGTAACACCAGGATACAGACACTCCTTTACCCTCACTTTTCCTCCATCTGGATACTTCAGGTTTGCCAGTATTTTTGTTCTTTTTCCATAAAGCAGGTCAAACTTAGTGAGCAGGTTGTCTTTTGTCGCAATAAGGCTATTATAATCATATCCATGTAGAATATGGCCGGATCCTTTAAAATTACTAACTATACTAAAAATACTGTTAATTTTCTGCAGTTGTTCCTTGATTGCATTCTCCTCTTCAGCCAATTTGTTGAGCTCATGAAAATCTTGAGAGCTAATTCCAATCTCTAATTCTGTGGTGACTGCAATGTTAGAACCGATTACCTTTGCTTCGATCTCTTGACCAGCAAAACACAAGCCACCCACAATTTTCCCATTTTTCCCATTAACTATTATTTTATCCCCAGCTCTAACAACACTGTGCATGATCGAATCTCCAACCAGCACATTTTCCCCTGCCTCAATATAGGCGTGTTCTATAAACCGGGCAAAAATTGATCCACCAGCTCTAATACTGCCTTTGCCCTGACCTAAAATTCCCTCCTTTACTGCGATATTACCTCCTGTGTTAATAGAACCCCCTTCCAGTCTTCCCTTAACCTCCACATCACCTGCAGCATTAACTCGAAAACCCTTCCTAACACTGCCCAGAACCTGTACACTGCCTATAAAATTAATATTACCTGTTGAAAAATCAACATCACCGGGAACAATATAAACAGGCATTACACAGACACGTCCTGACTGAATCTGCACATGGCCTGCGATCTTGGCTGTAAGGGTTAGTCCGTCATCTGAAACAACTGTGTTTTTCCCCTTTGGAAGGGGTACATCCTTAGGAGGCGGGGGCTCAAGCAGTTTCCCGGTTACAGTGACACCATTAACTCCAGGAACTGCTGGCATTTTCCTGGCAATCAACTGCCCCTCAACAACATTCTGGATCAAATCCAAATTATAATAATCAACTCTG